>CAISYQ010000286.1 GCA_903889735.1 uncultured Methylibium sp. | reverse complement strand
TTCGCGAATTCTTACGAACTGAATGCATAGCGCGTGCCAACCACTACCGGCGCTTTGAACACTAAGTTTAAGGGATGTTCAGCGTTTGATGGAAGGAGTGAACCTGAAAATTTGCACTCTCTCGAATCATGTTAGCGCGGCGCGTCCCCGCACGAATCAGCCAATGTCGGGGGGGGTAAACCCTCGATCTGAAGCTCACCCGAACCGTCCCCGCAGTGCCGGATCCTGCACCCGACCGTCAAAGCCGGTCTGGCAGCGCAGGCGGAACCGCTCGCGATCGGGGGCATGGACCGGGCGGGCGTCCTTGCCCGCGTCGACCTCGATCAAGAGCGCGTGCGGGTGGTAGGCCAGCGCCTCCTGCTGCCGCGCCACCAGCGAGAGCTCGGTGTCGCCGTAGTGGCTTCTGTAGCCAGAATGAAACAGATCGCCGGCGTAGACCGTCTCCAGCCATGACCGGCGCACCAGGCCGAAACCCGCGAGTTCGCCAAACCACTTGCCGTCGTTGAAGGCGAGCAGGCCCTTGGCCGGCTGGCTCGCCATGTGTGCCAGCGCATGGCGCAGCCAGTAGCGCCCGGCAAAGGCATCCTGTGCGGCGTAGACGATCCAGGGGCTGTCGACCTGCTTCAAGGCGGTGTTGAGCAGACTCACCAGGCCCTGGCCGGTGTCGTCCTGGATTCCAACCAGGTGCATGGCCTGGCCCGCACGCCCCAACATGACGCGGGCGGCATCGCGGGCGGCGGCCTCGTCCAGCCAGGGCATCAGCACCACCACCGGCCCGGACAGGCCGGCCGGCGTGGCGCCCGGCGGTCGCTGGAGCTCGCTGGCGCGGAGCCACTGCAGGCGGCTGCCGGCAGGCACCGCGATGTCCGCCACGGGAGCAGCGCTCCCGGGAGCGGACGGGGCGGGCGGGGCGGACTTCGGGGCGCGCACCCGGGAGGCCGGGCGGCCGGACGGCGGCTTCGGTTCGCCCTTCATGCGCCGCACCAGGACAGGAGCTCCCGGGCCTGGAGGTCGTGGTGATCGAAGCGGCGCGCCCGGGCGTGACCGGCGCAGTGGAGCTGGTGCATGGTGGCCATCCGGGGTCGGCGGGGTTGGACGACGGACTTGCCCAGCAGGCGCAGCTCGATCGCGGTGAGCCCCATGGCGTAGGGCGCGGTGTCGACCACCGTGGCGTCCAGACCGGCCAGCACCCGCAGGTAGTCGGGGTGGGTGTCCGGGGTGATGAACTCGACCCGGTCCATCAGCGGCCCCAGGGCCTGCGCGGCCAGCTGCCGGGTGTGGGCGTGGCGCCAGCGCTGGTCGATCAGCAGCAGGCGGCGCGGCTGCAGCGCCTGCAGCAACGTCACGGTGGGGCGCCCGATCTTGGCCGGGTTGGACACCAGCGCGTAGACGCCCGGGCTGGGCGCCGCCGCCAGCCGAGGCGGCCGGGCCGCCGCCGCACCGAGGTCCAGGTAGGGCGGGCTGGTGTAGGTGACATAGCCCTGGGAAAAGCGCAGCACCGGCTCGACATACAGGCCAGCGCTGGCGGCGGGCACCTGGCGGGCGTCGGCCAGGAAGCCGTCAAAGCAGTCCAGCCCGGTGGTGAGCGACTGGCCGCCCACCCACTTGAACTGGCGCGGGGCGGGCCGGCCGGCCAGCGCGCGCAGGGCCTCCAGGTCCATCCAACCGCCCAGATCGACCAGGGCGTCGAGTTCGGCCTGCGCGAGCATCTGCCGCAGCGCCGGGGCCGCCAGGCCGGCGCAGGGCAGCCACTGATTGGCGGCCTGCCGGAAACGGGCCTGGGCCCAGTCGGCCTTGGCGCCGCGGTCGAACAGCACAAGATCGGCGCTGGGTGACAGCGCCTCCAACGTGCCCAGGGTCAGGAAGCCCACCGGGGAGGCGCAGAACTGCGGCGAGATGAAGCCGATGCGCAGACGGCGTCGGCCGCGCACCGGGCTGGCCTGCACCGGGCGGGACCCCGGGGCGGCGGCCGGCCCGCCCGCGGGCCGCAGGTGCTGCGCGGCAAAGGCGCTGAACCCCGCCACGAGGTCCCGGGGCGTCGCCCCGCCGGTGTACAGGCCGGCCACCAGCCGCGCCAGCCAGGCGTCGGGGTCGGCGTCGGCCTGAATCAGGTTGACCGGGCTCGCTGCGCCACCGCCATACACCCCAGCCGCCCCCTGGGGATCGCCCAGGGTGTTGAGCAGGAGATCGGCCAGCTCGCGGCGGGCCTGCGCCCCTGCCGTTGGCGGCAGGTCGGGCTGCGCCAAGGCGGTGCGGTAGGCAGCGAGCGCCTCGTCGGGCCGCTGCAGGCGCTTGCAGGCCATGGCGGTGATGAGGCCCTGTCGCCAGCGCAGGGCCGGCGGCAGGCCCGCCCCCCCGGCGGCCACGCAGCGCAAGGCCGCGGCCGCATCGCCGCAGCCCAGGCAGGCCGCCGCCGCGTCGAGCCGCAGACTGTCGTCGCCCGGGTGCTGCGCGAGCGCCTGCAGATAGAGGTCGCGCGC
>CAISYQ010000285.1 GCA_903889735.1 uncultured Methylibium sp. | reverse complement strand
CGCTGTTTGAAGAAATTTACGACTACTGCGACAAAATGGAGTTGAACGTCGATAGCCTGATTCATGAGGTCGGCGCGGGGCAAATGGAGATTAATTTCTTCCACAACCAGCCGCTCGGTTTGGCCGATGAGGTGTTCTTTTTCAAGCGCACCGTGCGCGAGGCGGCGATGCGCCACGACATGTTTGCCACCTTCATGGCCAAGCCGGTGGCGGGCGAGCCCGGCAGCGCGATGCACATCCACCAGAGCATCCTCAGCAAGGCCACCGGCCTCAACATCTTCAGCAACGAGGACGGCAGCGCCTCGAAGGAGTTCTACTGGTACATCGGTGGCCTGCAGAAGTACGTGCCGGCGGCAATGGCGCTGTTCGCGCCCTACGTGAACAGCTACCGACGGCTGGTGCGCTCCAATGCCGCCCCCATCAACATCCAGTGGGGCACCGACAACCGCACGGTCGGTATCCGCTCGCCGCTGGCCACGCCCGCCGCCCGCCGGGTCGAGAACCGTGTGATCGGCGCTGACGCCAATCCCTATGTCGCGCTGGCCGCCACCCTGGCCTGCGGCTACCTGGGCATGAAGAACCGCATCGAGCCCACACCCGAATGCAAGGGCGACGCCTACCTCGGCGACTTCCAGCTGCCGCGCAGCCTGGGCGAGGCGCTGGCCGAGCTGCGTGCCGAGAAGGACCTGGCCGCCATCCTGGGCGAGGCCTTCATCACCGTCTACACCGAGGTCAAGGAGATCGAGTACGCCGAATTCATGAAGGTCATCTCACCGTGGGAGCGCGAGCACCTGCTGCTGCACGTCTGATCCCCAACGATGCATCGACGCCTGGAAATGCCCATGAACGCCCGACCCCCACTCTCAACGACCACAACCGCCCCGCCCACCGCTACGCCCCACGCAGCCGGTCGCAGCACCGAAGCCTGGCAGCAGGCCGATGCCCAGCATTTCCTGCACCCCTTTCACCGACTTCGGCGCGCTGGCGAAGAAGGGCTCGCGCATCATCGAACGGGCGGACAACATCTACCTCTGGGACAGCGACGGTCACAAGATCCTCGATGCCATGAGCGGCTTGTGGTGCGTGAACGTGGGCTACGGCCAGCAGGCGCTGGTGGAGGCGGCGACCGCGCAGCTGCAGCAACTGCCCTTCTACAACGCCTTCTTCCAGACCGCCACGCCCCCGGCGATTGAGCTCGCCGAGCTGCTGGCCGAGGTGACGCCGCCGCAGTTCCAGCATGTGTTCTTCGCCGGCTCGGGCTCCGAGGGCAACGACACGGTGGTGCGCATGGTGCGCCGCTACTGGGACCTGCTCGGCCAGCCCGAGCGCAAGGTGATCATCAGCCGCAACAACGCCTATCACGGCTCCACCATGGCCGGTGCCTCGCTGGGCGGCATGGGCGGCATGCACGCCCAGGGCGGGCTGCCCATCCCCGACATCACCCATATCGAGCAGCCCTACTGGTACGAACTGGGCCGCCCGAAGGGCCTGAGCCGCGACGAATTCGGCCTGGTGGCGGCCAGATGGCTGGAAGAACGGATCCTGGCGGTCGGGCCCGGCCGTGTGGCCGCCTTCATCGGGGAGCCCATCCAGGGCGCCGGCGGCGTGATCATCCCGCCCGCCACCTACTGGCCCGAGATCCAGCGCATCTGCGACAAGTACGGCATCCTGCTGGTCTCCGACGAGGTGATCTGCGGCTTCGGGCGCACCGGGAACTGGTGGGGTTGCGAGACCCTGGGCACCCAGCCCGACCTGATGACCTTCGCCAAGGGCGTGACCTCGGGCTACATCCCCCTGGGCGGAGTGATGGTGGGCGAGCGGGTCGCCAGGGTGCTGGTCGAGCAAGGCGGCGAGTTCAACCACGGCTACACCTACAGCGGCCATCCGGTGGCCTGCGCGGTGGCGCTGGCCAACATCCGGCTGATCCAACGGGAGCGGTTGGTCGAGCACGTACGCGATGACGTCGGTCCCTACCTCGCTCAGCAGTACGCCGCCCTGATGGACCACCCCCTGGTCGGCGATGCAGAGACCTGCGGGCTGATGGGCGCCCTGGTGCTGGCGCGCGACAAGGTCGCGGGCACGCCGTTTGCTAGCGAGGTGGAGATCGGCATGGTCTGCCGTGGACACTGCTTTGCCAACGGCCTGATCATGCGCGCCGTGGGTGACCGGATGATCATTGCGCCGCCTTTGGTGATCAGCCGCGCCCAGATCGACGACATGATGGTCCTGATCCGTCGCTGCCTGGACCTGACCTGGGCCGATGCCCAAGCCAAGGGCTGGGTCTGACCGAATGTCCAGGCGAGCGACCATGAGGGAACATCCCGACCTTGGCGGCTGCTCGCAACCCCCTTCCTATTCCAACCCGGAGGTTTTCCAATGAAGCTGATGTCGATGCATCGCGCGGTCGGTGCCCTGTGCGCACTGACCACCGCCTGTCTGTGGATGGCCGGCCCGGCCAGGGCCCAGGAAGAGAAAGTCCTGAACATCTACAACTGGTCGGACTACATCGCGGACGACACCTTGGCCAATTTCGAGAAAGAAACCGGCATCAAGGTCCGCTACGACAACTTTGACAACAACGAGATCGTCCACGCCAAACTCGTGGCTGGCAAGACCGGCTACGACATCGTCGTGCCCTCGTCTTACTGGGCCAAGCTGCAGGCCGACGGCGGTCTGCTGATGAAGCTCGACAAGTCCAAGCTGCCCAATCTCAAGAACCTGGATCCGTCCCTGCAGGAGCAGCTGGCCAAGCTCGACCCGGGCAATCAGTACCAAGTCAACTGGCTCTGGGGCTACACCACGGTGGGGATCAACGTCGACAAGGTCAAGGCCGCGCTCGGCGGCATGCCCATGCCCGACAACGCCTGGGACCTGGTCTTCAAGCCGGAATATGTCTCCAAGCTCAAGGGCTGCGGCGTGAGCTTCCTGGATTCAGCCACCGAGGTCATCCCCGCCGCCCTGCACTACCTGGGCAAGCCCGCCTACAGCAAGAGCCTGTCGGACTACACGGCGGCCGGCCCGCTGCTCAAGAGCATCCGTCCCTCCGTCACCCTCTTCAGCTCCTCGGGCTACATCAACGACATGGCCAACGGCTCGATCTGCGTGGCGCTGGGCTGGTCCGGTGACATCAACATCGCCCGCCAGCGGGCGATCGACGGCAAGACCGGCCAGAACATCCAGGCGCTGATCCCCAAGACCGGCGGCATCCTGTTCTTCGACGTCATGGTGATCCCGGCCGATGCGCCGCACCCGGACAACGCGCACAAGTTCATCAACTACATGATGCGCCCGGAGGTTCACGCGGGCCTGACCAACAAGGTGTTCTATGCCAATCCCAACAAGGAGTCGCGCAAGTTCATCAAGGCCGAGGTGGCGAACAACCCCACGGTCTTTCCTGGCGAGGCCGACATGAAGAACATGGCCGCACCCGATGCCCTGGGCGGGGACCTCCGCCGCACCATCACCCGGCTCTACACATCGTTCAAGACCGGCCTCTGACAGCGTCTTCCACCCCCTGAGCCAGGAGCGAGCGCATGACGCCCACCCGTGTGCACGCGGAATCCGATGCGGGGACCGCGACCTACCTGCAGATCCAGGACGTGGTGAAGGACTTCGGCGGCGGGGCCGTCGCGGTCAACCATGTCTCGGTGGACATCGCCCAGGGCGAGATCTTTGCGTTGCTCGGCTCATCGGGCTGCGGCAAGACCACGCTGCTGCGCATGCTCGCGGGCTTCGAGACGCCCACCTCGGGGCGCATCGTGCTCAATGGACAGGACCTCGCCGGGCTTGCGCCCTACGACCGGCCGATCAACATGATGTTCCAGTCCTATGCGCTGTTCCCCCACCTCACGGTGTGGGACAACATCGCTTTCGGGTTGCGCCGCGACGGCATGGCCAAGGACCCGCTCGCCGAGCGGGTGGAGGCCATGCTCAAGCTGGTGCAGCTCGGCCGCTACGCCAAGCGCAAGCCCCACCAGCTCTCCGGCGGGCAGCAGCAGCGGGTGGCGCTGGCCCGCAGCCTGGCCAAGCGGCCCCAGCTCCTGCTGCTCGATGAGCCGCTGGGCGCCCTCGACAAGAAGCTGCGCGAGGAAACCCAGATCGAGCTGGTCAACATCATCGAGGAAGTGGGCGTGACCTGCGTGATGGTCACCCACGACCAGGAAGAGGCCATGACCATGGCCTCGCGCATCGCCGTCATGAGCGAAGGCCGGGTGCTGCAGGTCGGTCCCCCCGGCGATGTCTACGAGACCCCCGCCAACCGTTTCGTGGCCGATTTCATCGGCAACGTCAACCTGATGGACGGCACCCTCACTGAGGACCAACCCGACCGGGTGGTGATCACCTGCGCCGACTGCAGCCACTGGGTCGGGCATGGCATCACCGGCACCGAAGGCATGGCCGTGACCGTGGCGGTGCGGCCCGAGAAGATTCGCCTGGGCCGCGACGCACCGGACGAGGCACTGGCGCCCCACAACCGGGTGCAGGGCACCGTGAGGGACCGGTCCTATTTCGGCAGCTTCACCGTCTACCACCTGGCCCTGGCCAGTGGGCAGGTGCTCAAGATCAGCCAGAGCAACGCCGAACGTCACCGCGAGGACGAGCTGACCTGGGGCGACACCGCCTGGGCCAGCTGGTCGCCCTCCGCCCAGGTCGTGTTGACGCAGTAGAGCGTCGCCCCCTGCCGCCCAACCTCAGCGATGAACGCCCCGCCCCTCACCACGCCGGTATCCACCCCGGCCACCAGCATGGCCAGCGCGTCCGGCACACCAACCGCCGTGGTGCCGGCCAACCCGTCGGTCGCGATGCGGGGGCTGCGCGCGCCGGCATGGTGGCGCGGTCGCAGCGTGGTGATCGGCATCCCCTACCTCTGGCTGCTGTTGTTCTTCATGGCGCCCTTCCTGATCGTCTTGAAGATCAGCGTCTCGGAGGTCGAGACGGTTCACTTCAAGGACCTCGTCAGTTATGTCGATGGCGTGGTCCAGCTGCGCCTGAAGTTCAGCAACTACCAATTCCTGGTGGAAGACGCCCTCTACTTCGCGACCTATGTCTCGAGCCTGAAGTACGCCGCCGTCACCACCCTGCTCTGCCTGCTGATCGGCTACCCCTTCGCCTACTTCATGGCGCGGGCCAGGCCGGGTCTTCAGCCCCTGCTGTTGATGGCCGTGATGCTGCCGTTCTGGACCTCCTTCCTGCTGCGCGTCTACGCCTGGAAGGGCCTGCTGGGCGAGAACGGCTGGGTGGCGCAGGCGCTGATGGCGCTGGGCATCGATCACCTGCTGCTCGCCACCGGGTTGATCGCGAGCCTGGGCAAGTTCATGAACACGCCTTTCTCGGTGGTCCTGGGCATGGTCTACACCTACCTGCCCTTCATGATCCTGCCGCTTTACGCCAACCTGTCCAAGATGGACCTGCGCCTGCTCGAGGCCGCCACCGACCTCGGGGCCACGCCAGCGGTGGCGTTCTGGAAGGTGACGGTGCCGCTGTCCAAGGCCGGCATCATCGCCGGCGCCATGCTGGTGTTCATTCCTTGCATCGGCGAGTTCGTGATCCCGGAGCTGCTGGGAGGGCCCCAGACGCTGATGATCGGGCGCGTACTCTGGGACGAATTCTTCAGCAACAACGACTGGCCCATGGCCTCGAGCGTGGCCGTCACCATGATCGTGCTGATCCTCGTGCCGCTGGCGATCTTCAGCCGCTACCAAGCCCAGGCCCAGGAGGAGCGTCGATGAGCCGGCCCGGCGCGCCCACCCGCCGCACGCTGTTCGGCCCGGGGTTCGCCCGCCCCTTCGCCCGCAGCTGGCTGGCGGCAGGTTTCGTCTTTCTCTACCTGCCGATCGTCGCCCTCGTCATCTATTCCTTCAACGACTCGCCGCTGCCCAGCGTGTGGGCGGGCTTCAGCCTCAAGTGGTACGCCGCCCTCACGCGCGACCGCGAGATGATCTCCGGCCTCTGGCTCAGCCTGCAGATCGCCTTCTTCACCGCCTGCGGATCGGTGGTGCTGGGCACACTCGCCGCCTTCGCGCTGGTGCGCTACACGCGATTCAAGGGTCGCACGCTCTTCGATGGCATGGTCAATGCGCCGCTGGTGATGCCCGAGGTGATCGTCGGCCTCTCGCTGCTGCTCTTCCTGGTCTCGGTGCAGCGGGCGCTCGGCTTTCCCGAGCGCGGCATGCTGACGATCTGGCTGGGCCACCTGCTGCTGGGCCTGGCCTATGCGGCGGTCGTCATCCAGGGTCGTCTGCGCGACCTGAACCCCCAGCTCGAGGAGGCCGCGATGGACCTTGGTGCCCGGCCGGCCCAGGTCTTCCTGCTGGTCACGCTGCCGATGATCGCGCAGTCGCTGGCCTCGGCCTGGCTCCTGACCTTCACGATCTCGCTCGATGACGTGGTGCTCTCGGCCTTCCTGTCGGGCCCCGGCTCCACGACGATGCCGCTGGTGATCTTCTCGCGCGCCCGCCTGGGCGTGAACCCGAGCGTCAATGCCATGGCCACGGTCATGATCGCCGTCGTGGCCATCGGTGTCCTGAGCGCCAGCTACCTGATCGCCCGCGCCGAGCGCGAACGCCACCGTGCCCAGGCCGAAGCCCAGCGCGGGGGATCCTGAACCCGCTCCACCTTCCCACCCCCTTCAAGCCCCAAGTCCAAGAGGAGTTCCCCCATGAAGAGCTGGAAATTCACCCCCGTCGCGATCGCCCTGGCCCTGGCCTTTCCGGCGGTGATGGCCCAGAGCAACGCCGAGTTGCTGAAAGAGCTGCAAAACCTCCAGCAGCGCATGACGGAGCTGGAGGCCCGCCTGAAGGCCGCCGAAAGCAAGCCCGCGGCCGCCCCGGCCGGCGCGCAGTGGGGCATGACGCCGGAACAGTTGGCGGATTTCAACCGCGTGATGGTCAAGACCGAGGCCATCGAGGACAACCTCGAGGCCTGGGGCATGAAGGGCCTGACGGTCAGCGGCTACATCGAGCCCGCCTTCACTTACAACAAGCGCCAGAACCGCGCTGGCTTCCAGTTCCTGAATGACCAGGCCGACGGCTACAACTACGACACCTCTTACATCGGTGCGGCCACGATCGATTTCACCAAGGAGACTGAGAGCGGCACGCGCTGGAAGCTCACGCTGACGCCGCAGCGTGGCGTCGGCGCGGCGATGGGCGCGGGCATCGTGCAGGAGGCCACGGTCTCGATCCCGATCACCGACCTCCAGACCCGCCTGCTGGTGGGCCAGATTCCCGACTGGTCGGGCTACGAGTACCAACAACCCACGCTCAACCCCTTCACCACCCACAACCTGCTCTACGACTTCACCCTGCCCTACGGCTACACCGGCGCCGGCTGGGACATCACCCGCGGCAAGTGGTGGATGCGGGGCGTGATCGGCAACGTCAACGCGACCAAGAAAGAGGCCGGCGACAAGTCGCCGATCATTGCCTACCGCGTGGATTACTCCAAGGGCGAGTTCGACGGCTTCGGCTTCGCCGGCATGCACGGCAAGGCCACCAACTACAACACCGGCACGAACACCACGACCCACATGTTCGAGGTGGATGGTTACTACACCCGCGGCGATTGGACCTTCCAGGGCCAGGTCAGCGTGGGCCAGCAGAAGGACGCGGCCATCACCGCCATCGACAACGGCGACGGCACGCTCAGCTTCCAGGACGCCAAGTGGTGGGGCCTCTCCGCTCTGGCCGGCTATTCGATCACGCCGCGCCTGCAGGCGCTGGTGCGGGCCGACTACCTGCGCAACGACAAGAACGGCGGTGGCACCTTCACCTGGAACGGCTACTCGGTGATCGACGAGGACCCCACCTCGCCGACCTTCGGTGCGTTGCTTCCCGGCAACGACGGCTACAACGGTCTCGGCCCGGACCTCTCCGGCGATCTCAACCGCGGAGCCAACCGCTACGCGCTGACCTTCGGCCTGAAATACCTCTTCAACCAGCAGACCACCTTCAAGGCCGAGTACCGTCTGGACGGCGCCGACCGGGCGGTGTTCGAGGATGTCAAGAACGGCAACTTCAAGAAGAACAACCACTTGCTCGGCGCCTCGGTCGTGGTGGCTTTCTGATGCTTGCAGACAGCGTCGGCGCCCGGTGACCGCCCCGCCCCAGACCCAGGACTGGCACGCCCGTGCGGCGAGCGTGCGCGTCGATGGGCGCGCCCTGATCGGCGGCGAGCGCCGCCACGCCATCGCCGGCGAGAGCTTCGAGAAGCATTCACCCATCGATGGCCGGCATCTGGGCGCCATCGCCCGCGGCCAGGCGGCGGACATCGATGCGGCGGTGAAGAGCGCCCGAGGCGCCTTCGACGACGGTCGCTGGGCCCACCGCGCCCCCGCGCAACGCAAGCGCGTCCTGCTGGCCTTCGCCGAGAAGGTCCTCGCCGCCGGTGACGAACTCGCCCTGCTCGAGACCCTGGACATGGGCAAGCCCATCCAGTACTCGCTCGCGGTCGATGTGCCGTCCACGGCCCGCACCATCGCCTGGTACGCCGAGGCGGTGGACAAGGTCTATGACGAGATCGCCCCCACCGGGCCGAACGCGCTGGCGCTGATCCAGCGGGAGCCCATGGGCGTGATCGGGGTGATCGTGCCCTGGAACTACCCCATGATCATGGCCGCCTGGAAGCTGGGGCCCGCACTCGCGGCCGGCAACTCGGTGGTGCTCAAGCCCAGCGAGAAAAGCCCGCTGACCGCCCTGCGGCTGGCCGAGCTCGCCCTGGAGGCGGGCCTGCCACCGGGGGTGTTCAACGTCGTGCCGGGTTATGGGCACGAGGCGGGCGAGGCGCTGGCCCTGCACCCAGATGTCGATGCCATCGGCTTCACTGGCTCCACCCGTGTCGGGCGCCGCATGCTGGAGTACGCGGGCCGCAGCAACCTCAAGCGCGTCTACAACGAGCTCGGCGGCAAGAGCGCCTTCCTGGTGTTTCCCGACTTCCATGATCTCGACCACTGCGCGCAGACGGTGGCGGGCAGCATGTTCTTCAACCAGGGCGAGAGCTGCAACGCACCCTCGCGCCTGCTGGTGCACGAGAGCATCGCCGACGACTTCGCGGCGCGCGTGGCCGCCGAGGCGCCCAAATACCGGCCGGCCGATCCGCTCGACCCGGCCACCGTGATGGGCGCGTTGGTCGACGACGGCCAGCTGCGCACCGTGATGGGCTACATCGAGGCCGGGCAGGCTGAAGGCGCCCGGTTGCTGGCTGGCGGCGCGCAGGCCCGCATGGAGACGGGCGGCTGCTACGTCGAGCCCACCGTGTTCGACGGCGTAGACCCCACGATGAAGATCGCCCGCGAGGAGATCTTCGGCCCGGTGCTCTCCATCCTGCGATTCAAGGACGAAGCCGAAGCCCTGCGCATCGCCAACGACTCGCCCTTCGGCCTGCAGGCCAGCGTCGGGAGCTCGCACATCGACCGCGCCCACAGGGTGGCCAGGGCGCTGCGCGCCGGCACCGTGCATGTGAACCAGTACGACGAGGACGACATCACCGTGCCCTTCGGCGGTTTCAAGCAGAGCGGCAACGGGCGCGACAAGTCCCTGCACGCCTTCGACAAGTACACCGAGCTCAAGACCACCTGGCTGCGTATCGATCCGGTCT
>CAISYQ010000284.1 GCA_903889735.1 uncultured Methylibium sp. | reverse complement strand
GGGTACGGCGGTCGATCCCCCAGGGGGATGCGGGCCGGCTTGGGAGCGGCCCGGCGCTCGGCCCGCTTCATGACGACCCCTCGCCCGCCGGGCACGGCGGTCGATCCCCCGGGGGGATGATGCGGGCCGGCTTGGGAGCGGCCCGGCGCTCGGCCCGCTTCATGACAACCCCTTGCCGGCCGATCCCGTGGGGTCCTGCACCCAGGCCTCGTAGGCGGCGCGGGCGGGCTCGCCATAGGTTGCGGCGTGGCGTTCGATCCAGGCGCGGTCCAGCGCGCGGGTGTCGCCGACCACGCGGGCGGGCTGACCTTCGACGATGGCGAAGTCGGGGATCTCGCCGCTGACGAAGCTGTAGGCCTTGACCATCACGCCGCGGCCGATGCGGGTGCCGGCGACGATGGTGGTGTGCGGGCCGATGAAGCTCCACTCGCCGAGGGCGGTGGGCGCGTTGCGCATCCCCGCCGGCGCGGTGTGGCCGAACAGGCGCTCGCGCTCGAGGCGGATGGCCAGGTGGCTGGAATGCGTGAGCACCGAGCAGAAATTGGTGATCTGGCAGCCGGTGCCGATGTGGAGGCCGCCCGAGGCATCGATGTGGTTGAAGTGGCCGATGAAGACATGGTCGCCGAGCACCAGCTTGGCGGGCGCGTCGATGCGGGTGTGGCTGCTGATGCGGCTGTGCGGCTGCCGCATGCCGCAGCCGCTGCGCGGGCCATAGACCATGCGCGGCGAGACCAGAGGACGCCAGACGCGGACCAGGGCTTGCACCACGGCTCGCAGCAGGGTTTGCATGAGCGCCTTCATGAGGGGGTGGATTGTCGCGTGGGCGGCCGCAGCAGCGCGCCCCAGCCCAGGCCGGCGTCACGCAGGAAAGCGCGCAGCGCGACCGCGATCGCCAGCGTGTAGGCCAGGCTGGTGGCGAGCGCCGCGCCCGCGGCCCCGAAGCGCGGGATGCTCCAGGCGGCGATCAGCAGCGTCAGCCCCAGCGAAAGCCCGGCGATCCCGGCCGACCACTGCGGCCGGCCGAGGTGGTGGGTGTAGTAGGCCGAAAGGCTGGACGCCGCCGCGTAGCCGGCGATGCCGGGCAGCAGCAGCGCCAAGGGCTGCAGCGCGGCCGCATAGGCCGGGCCCAGCACCCGCGGCAGGGCCCAATCGGCCGCCAGGTAGAGCAGCGGCGCGGCCGCCAGGGTGGCGCCCAGGTTGAAGCGCACCGCCCGCAGCGTGGTGGCGGCCGCTTGGGCGGCGTCGGGAGCACCGATGCGGTGGTAGGCCGAGACGGTGACCGCCGAGGACAGCAGCCACAGCAACTCGGCCACCTGCAGCGCCACCGAATACACCCCCGCCTCGGCCAGACCGCCCTGGCGCTCGAGCAGGAAGAGCGTGGCGCGGTAGTTGAGGAGGCTCAGCAGGTTGGTGGCGCCGATCACGGCGACGAAGCGCCAGGCGGGTCCAGTCGGGGTCGCCGGGTCGGTGTCAGGCGGATGACCTACCGGTAACCGCGCGCGGCGGGTGTCGCGCAGCGCGGCCGCCGCCGTGCCGAGACCGACCAGGGCCTTGGCTGCCACCCAGCAGACCAGCACGGTCAGCACACCCGCCATCGCGACCCCGCCAACCGACAAGGCACCCGCTGTGGCACCCGCCCCGCTCCCGCTCGCAGCCCCCGGAAGGAACCCCGTCCAGCCGCTCCCCGCCATCCCGCCCACCGCCCACAGCCCCGCCAGCACCAGCGCCGGCGCCAGCACCTGCGGCGCATTGAGCGGCAGCATGCGGCCCTGGCCCAGCCACAGGCCGCTGGCGGTGGGCACGGCCAGCAGGCAGGGGGCGGCCAGCGCCAGCAGCCAGAGGTGGCGGTAGGGCTCGGCCGGGCTGAGCGCCGACACGCCGGCCAGCAGGACGCCCGCGGCCAGCCCCAGCACCGCCGCCGTCTTGAGCAGCGCCGAGAGCCGCGCCGCAAGCCGGGGACCGGGGGTAAGCCGGCCGCTCGAGACCTCGCGCGCCAGCAACAGCCCCAGGCCCGAGAACAGCGTGAGCAGCGCCGACTCGATCGCCACGAACAGCGCGAAGCCGCCCTGCACGGCCGGCCCCAGCCGCGCCACCGTCACCAGGATGGCCAGGCCCAGCGCCACGGTGGCCAGGCGTGCCGCCAGGTTGAGCGCGGCGCCGCGGGCGAGGGAGGGGGGCTGCATGGGGAGGTGGGTAGGGCTGCTCAGATTGTCGGTGAGGGCCCGTTGATGAGGCCGCTGCGGGTGAGCGCCTGTTGGCGGAGCCCCTGCCAACGGGAGCTCCTCCTCGCCGGGGTCCTTGCCGATGGGGCGCCTGTCGGCTCTCTAGAATTCACCGCTCGACGCCGGGCATCCCGCACGCCCACCCGCCCGCGCCGCACCCAGGACCCCGCATGAGCCAGCAACCGCCGAACGCCGCCCCCGACGAGAACCAGCTGATCGCCGAACGCCGCGAGAAACTGGCCGCGCTCCGCGTGGACGCTCGGGCCCGGGGCGAGGCGGCCTTTCCCAACGATTTCAAGCCCCGCGACCAGGCCGCCGACCTGCAGCGCCTGCACGAGGGCCAGACCGCCGAGGCCCTGGAGGCCGCGCCCGTGGCCGCGTGCGTGGCCGGCCGCATGATGCTGAAAAGGGTGATGGGCAAGGCCTGCTTCGCCACCCTGCAGGACGGCTCCGGCCGCATCCAGCTCTACATCACCGCCGACGCGGTGGGGGCGGAGCTGCTCAACGCCTTCAAGCACTGGGACCTGGGCGACATCCTGGGTGCCGAGGGGGTGCTGTTCCGCACCCGCACCGGCGAGCTCTCGGTCAAGGTCACCGCGATTCGGATGCTGACCAAGAGCCTGCGGCCGCTGCCCGACAAGTTCCACGGCATGGCCGACCAGGAGCTGAAGTACCGGCAGCGCGAGGTCGACCTGATCATGGACGAGGCCTCGCGCGAGCGCTTCCGCGCGCGCAGCAAGGCGGTGAGCTCGATACGCAGCTTCATGGTCGAACATGGCTTCCTCGAGGTCGAGACGCCGATGCTGCACCCCATCCCGGGGGGGGCCAACGCCAAGCCCTTCGTCACCCACCACAACGCGCTGGACCAGCAGATGTTCCTGCGCATCGCGCCCGAGCTCTACCTCAAGCGCCTGGTGGTGGGCGGCTTCGAGCGGGTCTTCGAGATCAACCGCAACTTCCGCAACGAGGGCGTGTCGGTGCGGCACAACCCCGAGTTCACGATGATGGAGTTCTACGCGGCCTACTGGAACCACCACGACCTGATGGACTTCACCGAGTCGCTGCTGCGCCAGGCCGCGCTGGACGCGGTTGGCACCGCCAGCCTGAGCTATGGCGGCCAACCGGTGGACCTGGTCGCGCCCTTTGCCCGCCTGAGCGTGCGCGACTCGCTGGTGCGACACGCCGGGCTGAGCGAGGCGCAGGCCATGGACCCTACCTTGCTGCGCGCCCGCCTCAAGGCCCATGGCGAGGAGCCGCCGGCGCGCTGGAGCCTGGCCGAGCTGCAGTTCGGCCTCTTCGAGGCAGTGGTGGAGGAGCAGCTCTGGCAGCCGACCTTCATCATCGACTATCCCGTCGAGGTCTCGCCGCTGGCGCGGGCCTCGGACACCGACCCCTCGGTCACCGAGCGCTTCGAGCTCTTCATCACCGGGCGCGAGTTCGGCAACGGCTTCTCCGAGCTCAACGACCCCGAAGACCAGGCCGCCCGCTTCCACGCCCAGGCCGCCCACAAGGACGACGGCGACGAGGAAGCCATGCACTACGACGCCGCCTACATCCGCGCCCTGGAGCATGGCCTGCCGCCCACCGGCGGCTGCGGCATCGGCCTGGACCGGCTGATGATGCTGCTCACCGACGCGCCCAACATCCGGGACGTGATCCTCTTCCCAGCGCTTCGACGGGAAGTGTGAGGTTCCCGGCGCTTCGACGGGAAGTGTGAGGTTCCCGGCGCTGCGCCGGGAGGTGTGAGGTTCCCGGCGTTGCGCCGGGAGGCGTGAAGGCTTTCGGCGCCCCGACAACCCTGGGCGGCTAGCGCCCCCGGTAGAGGCGGTTGTCCCGCGGTGCCGGGCGCACGAGAGCGGGCCCGCCGGCGTCGGGTGACCGGGCCACCCATGCAGCCTGCGGCTGGCTGCGCGTCGTGGCCTGAGAGGCCGCCTGCGGGCAGACGCCGCTGGCCCGGTAGCTCAGCGCGGCGGCCAGGCGGGCCTCGGCGGGATCGCCCAGCGCGTGGCTGAAGTCATCC
>CAISYQ010000283.1 GCA_903889735.1 uncultured Methylibium sp. | reverse complement strand
GCCACGCTCGGCCGCACCCCCGCCCGCACTCCCTCCGTCACTCCCCCGCCAGGGGGGGGCCGACCCCCCCGCCGGGGTGGGGACCGCCCGGCGGGGCCTCGGTATCATGGCTTCATGGTGAACGCGCGGGAGGCCAACGCAGGCGCCCAGGCCCTGCGGCAACCCCCCTCCTCGCGCCACCCCCACCCACGCCCCACCCAAGGAGAGCCGGCATGGCCTCGATCAACAAAGTCATCCTCATCGGCAACCTCGGGCGCGATCCCGAGGTGCGCTACACGCCCAGCGGCTCGGCCGTGTGCAACCTCTCGCTGGCCACCACGCGCAACTGGAAGGACAAGAATTCCGGCGACAAGGTCGAGGAGACCGAGTGGCACCGCGTCGTCATGTACGACCGCCTGGCCGAGATCGCGGGCGAGTACCTGAAGAAGGGCCGCCCCGTCTACGTGGAAGGGCGCCTCAAGACCCGCAAGTGGACCGACAAGGACGGCGTCGAGAAGTACACCACCGAGATCGTCGGCGAGCAGATGCAGCTGCTCGGTGGCCGCGAGGGTCTGGGCGGCGGCGACATGGAGGGCGGCAGCGCCCCCAGCGGCGAGCGCCCCCAGCGCGCTCCGGCCCCGCGCTCGCCGGCCCCTGCGCCGCGCAGCGCCCCGGCCGCCTCGGCCGCGTCCGATCCCTTCGGCGGGATGGACGACGACATCCCGTTCTGAGCGGGGCCAGGTACGGGCGGCCCGAGCGCCTGTACTGCTCCGTCGTCAGCGGCTGCCGCGCCAGCGGTGCATGTCGAGTGCCGACACCGCCGGCGCCGCGTTGCCCCAGCTGCTGCGGACATGGGTCAGCACCGCGGCGGCCTCCTCGTTGCTCAGCAGCGTGGCGAAGGGCGGCATGCCGTAGGGCCGCGGGTGGCCGGCGGTGGCGGGCGCAAAGCCGCCCTCGAGCAGCACCCGCACCAGGTTCATGGCGGGCTGCATCACCACCGCACGGTTGCCGGCCAGCGGCGGATAGGCGCCAGGCACCCCCTCGCCGCGGTCGCCGTGGCAGGCCGCGCAGTGGCGTTCGTAGAGGGCGGCGCCGGGCTTGATCGGCTGAATGGGCGAAGCCGGCGCGGCGGGCGCCACCGGCGCTGCTTTGTGGGCCAGCCCCTGCGGCAGGCCCTGGAGGTAGACCGCCATCGCCCGCAGGTCGGTGTCGCTCAGGTGCTGGGTGCTGCCGCGCACCACCTCGGCCATCGGGCCCAGGGTCGAGGCGCGCGGCAGCGCGCCGCCGGTCACGCCGTTCTTCAGCAGCGCCACCACCTCCGCCTCGGGCCAGCCGACCACGCCCGCCGCGCGCGGGTCATTCAGCGCCGGGGCGTACCAGTTCTGCACCGGGATGATCCCGCCGCCCAGACCGCCGTCGCTGGCGCCGAGCGCGTTGCGCCCGCCATGGCAGGCACCGCAATGGCCCAGCCCCTGCACGAGGTAGGCGCCGCGGTTCCAGTCCGCCGAGCGCGCCGGGTCGTCGCGGTGGACGGCTGGCCGGAAGTAGAGCGCGCGCCACGCCGCCAGCGCCGCCTGGCTGCCGAAGGGGAAGCGCAGCGCGTGCGGCGGCTGGGGCTGTGCCACCGCGGGCAGGCTCTGCAGAAAGGCGAACAGCGCGTCGGCGTCCTGCGGCGTCACGCGGCTGTAGTTCGGGTAGGGGAAGGCGGGTGAGAGCAGCCGGCCGTCGCGCGAGCGGCCCTCGTGCAGCGCGCGCCGGAAATCGGCCGGCGTCCACAGGCCAAGGCCGGTTAGTGCGTCGGGCGTGAGGTTGGACGCGTAGACCGTGCCGAAGGGCGTGTCGATGCCGCGCCCGCCCGCGTAGGGCGCCCCGCCGCGCGCGGTGTGGCAGCCCGCGCAATGCCCGGCGCGTGCGAGGTAGGCGCCTCGCTCGACCTGGGCGGCGCGGTCGGTTGCGGGCACCACGCGGTGGCCGGTGCCCTTGTCCCCACCGGCCTTCTGGGCCACGCCCATGCCTGCATCCAGGCGCATGCTCGGCGAAGCCGATGCCGGCTCGCTTCCGCAATCCAGCGTGGGCTTGGGCCGCGTCACCACGCCGGCTGTCGCCGCGGCTTGCGGCTTGGCGCCGGTGGGCACCGGCTGTGCCGCCAGCCATTGCGCGACGGCACTGGCATCGTCGGCGCCCAGCCGCTGCGCGACCTGCGCCATGCAGTCGGGTGCCCGGGCGTGGCGGGCGCCGGACTGCCAGGCACCCAGCTGTGCGGTCAGGTAGTCGCGCGGCAGCCCCAACAGGCCCGGCACGGCCGGCGCCACGCCCATCAGCGCCTTGCCGTGGCACTGCGCGCAGGCCTGCAGGTCGCGGGCCGGGTTGCCCCGGCGCACCAGCGCTTCGCCGCGCGCCAGCACCGCGGCCGACACGGTGGCCGGCTGCGGCGGCGGGTAGGGCAGCTCGAGCGCGGCAAAGTGCGCGGCAATCTCCTGCAGGTAGGCATCGCTCAGCGGCTCGAGCAGGCCGGTCATCAGCGTGTAGTGGCGGCGGCCGTCGCGAAAGCCCAGCAGCTGCTGGTAAAGGTAGCCAGCCGGCTTGCCGGCGATGCGCGGGTGGTAGCCGTCGCTCGCGGCGCGGCCCTCCTTGCCGTGGCAGCCGGTGCAGGCCTGCACGCGCTGGGCGATGGAGTCCTCCACGGCCGGCCTGGCCTGCAGCGGCAGGGTGGAAAACAGCGCGGCGGCGCACAGGACGGCGCGGTGCAGCGCGACAGGGAGCAAGGGCATGCCGCATTCTCGCCAGCCTCGCCGTCCCGGGCCGGGTGGGGGCATGCGCCCGGCGCGCATAAGCATGGGCGCAATGATTCCTTCCCTCGGGGGGGTGCGCTTCCTAGGATGCGCTGCATGTTTGGCACGCCGCCAAGCCCCCAAGCCCCCAGGAGTCCCCGATGACGCTAACCCGCCCCCCACGCCGTTGGTCCCCCCCGGACCTTCGCAGGCTGGGCCTGGTGCTGTGCCTCGCCCTGGCGGCCGGCCTGGCCGCCGCCAAGGACATCACCCTGCTCAACGTGTCCTACGACCCGACCCGCGAGCTCTACCAGGACTTCAACAAGGCCTTCGCGAAGCACTGGAAGGCCAAGACCGGCGATGACGTGTCGGTCAAGACCTCGCACGGCGGCTCGGGCAAGCAGGCCCGCTCGGTCATCGACGGTCTCGACGCCGACGTGGTGACCCTGGCCCTGGCCTATGACGTGGACGAGATCGCCGCCAAGGCCCAGCTCTTCCCGGCGGACTGGCAGAAGCGCCTGCCGCACAACAGCTCGCCCTACACCTCCACCATCGTCTTCCTGGTTCGCAAGGGCAACCCCAAGGGCATCAAGGACTGGGACGACCTGGTCAAGCCGGGCACGGCGGTCATCACGCCCAACCCCAAGACCTCCGGCGGCGCGCGCTGGAACTACCT
>CAISYQ010000282.1 GCA_903889735.1 uncultured Methylibium sp. | reverse complement strand
CTATGCGGAGTTGGTTCGCACTCTCGGCCTTGCGCACATCCATTCGCTTAGTCGGCACTGACCGCGAAGCCGCTCAGTGTCTACACACTCACACATCGATATTCGCAGCCCTCAAGGCATTGGCCTCGATGAAGTCGCGGCGCGGTTCCACCTCGTCGCCCATGAGCATGGTGAAGACACGGTCGGCCTCGATGGCGTCGTCGATCTGCACGCGCAGCAGGCGGCGAACCGTGGGGTCCATGGTGGTTTCCCAAAGCTGAGACGGATTCATCTCGCCCAGGCCCTTGTAGCGCTGGCGGCCGACGGCGGACTCGGCCTGCTGGATGAGCCAGGCCATGGCGGCGCGGAAGTCGGCGGTCTGGTGCTCCTTCTGGCGCTCGCCCTCGCCGCGCTTGACCACGGCGTCGGCAGTGAGCAGGCCCTTGAAGGTGAGGCCGGCGCTGGCCAAGGCTTGGTAGTCGGCACCATGCACGAAGTCGGCGGTGATGACGCTGCTCTTGACGTTGCCATGGTGACGGCGGCTGACACGCAGGTAGTGCTTGTCGGTGCGGGCGTCGAGCTCACCCGCCACCTCGGCGGTGCTGCCCATTGCCTTCAGTGCGGCGGTGAGCCCCAGGGCGCTGGCCGCTGACGATTCGGCCGTGTCCAGATCGAGTTGCAGGCCGTCGGAGATGGCGCGCAGCGCCTCCACGTCCATCCAGTTGGAGAGGCGCTCGATGACGCTGGTGGCCAGCATGTACTGGCGTGCCAGCTCCTCCAGCGCGCTGCCGCGGATGGCGGGCTTGCCCTCGCCGGGGCCGGCCGGCTCGACCACGGCGCCGTCGAGTGCGACCTTCATCAGGTAGGCATCGAGCTCATGGCCGTCCTTCAGGTACTGCTCATGCTTGCCATGCTTGACCTTGTAGAGCGGCGGCTGGGCGATGTAGATGTAGCCGCGCTCCACCAGCTCGGGCATCTGGCGGTAGAAGAAGGTCAGCAGCAGGGTGCGGATGTGGGCGCCGTCCACGTCGGCATCGGTCATGATGATGATGCGGTGGTAGCGCAGCTTGTCCGGGTCGAAGTCCTGCCCGCCCATGCCCTTGCCGATGCCGGTGCCCAACGCCATGATCAGCGTGAGGATCTCGTTGCTGGTGAGCAGCTTCTCGAAGCGAGCGCGCTCCACGTTGAGGATCTTGCCCCGCAGCGGCAGGATCGCCTGGAACTTGCGGTCGCGGCCCTGCTTGGCGGAGCCGCCAGCGGAGTCGCCCTCGACGATGTAGATCTCGCACAGCGCCGGGTCCTTCTCTTGGCAATCGGCCAGCTTGCCGGGCAGGCCCATGCTGCCCAGCACCGTTTTGCGCGTGGCCTCTCGGGCCTTGCGGGCGGCCTCTCGGGCGCGGGCGGCGTCGATGATCTTGCCGCAGACGATCTTCGCGTCGTTGGGGTTCTCGAGCAGCCAGTCGGTCAGCAGCTTGCCCACGATCTCCTCGACCGGACCGCGCACCTCGCTCGAGACGAGCTTGTCCTTGGTCTGGCTGCTGAACTTGGGCTCGGGCACCTTGACGCTCACCACGCAGGCCAGGCCCTCGCGCATGTCGTCACCGGCGATCTCGACCTTGGCCTTCTTGGCGAGTTCGTTGTCCTCGATGTACTTGTTGATCACCCGCGTCATGGCCGCGCGCAGGCCGGTGAGGTGGGTGCCGCCGTCGCGCTGCGGGATGTTGTTGGTGAAGCAGAGGACGTTCTCGTTGTAGCTGTTGTTCCAGCGCATGGCGACCTCCACGCCCACCGGCGTGTTCTGGTCGCTCATCTTCTCGCCGATGGCGTGGAAGGTCTGGAGGCCCAACACCGACTTACCCTGGTTGATGAAGTCGACGAAACCTCGCACGCCCCCGGCGTAAGCAAAGTTGTCCTCCTTGCCATTGCGCTCGTCGACCAGGCGGATCTTGACGCCGTTGTTCAGGAAGGAGAGCTCGCGCAGCCGCTTGGCCAGCACGTCGTAGTGGAAGTCGATCTGGGTGAAGATGCCTTCGTCGGGCAGGAAGTGAACCTCGGTGCCGCGCTTGTCGGTCTCGCCGATCACCTTCATGGGGCTGGCCTCAACCCCACCGCGCAGCTCGATCAGCCGCTCATGCGGCACGCCCTGGCGGAACTCCATGAAGTGGACCTTGCCCTCACGACGCACGGTCAGGCGCAGCCACTTGCTGAGCGCATTGACACAGCTCACGCCGACGCCGTGCAGGCCGCCCGAGACCTTGTAGCTGTTCTGGTTGAACTTGCCGCCGGCGTGCAGCTCGGTCAGCGCGATCTCGGCGGCGCTGCGCTTGGGTTCGTGCTTGTCGTCCATCTTCACGCCGGTCGGGATGCCGCGGCCGTTGTCAGTGACGGAGATGGAGTTGTCGGAATGGATGGTGACGACGATGTCGTCGCAGTGACCGGCCAGGGCCTCATCGATGGAGTTGTCCACCACCTCGAACACCAGGTGGTGCAGGCCGGTGCCATCGGAGGTGTCCCCGATGTACATGCCGGGGCGCTTGCGCACGGCCTCCAGTCCTTCCAGGATCTGGATGCTGTCGGACCCATAGGCCGTCGAGGCCTCAGAGCCGACCGAGATCGCCTGGCCCTCGGCCGAGGGCAGGGGCTGCTGGGTCACGCCGCTCTTGGCGTCGTGCTGCGGAGTCTGGGGATCGCTCATGGGGCTTCTTCCGTCTGGGGGTCGGGTCGCTCGTCGGCTGTCGAGGAGCGGGACCCGAGCCCTTTCAAAAACGCTTCAGCGGGCCGAGGCCCGCTGTGCTGGGGTTGCCTGCAAGCAGGGGTCAGATGCGCATCGGCATCACCACATACTTGAAGCCAGTCTGGCCAGGCACGGTGAACAGCACCGAGCTGTTGGCATCGTGCAGCGACAAGGTCACCATCTCCTGGTCCATGTTGGCCAGGGCATCCATCAGGTAGGTGACGTTGAAACCGATCTCGATGACATCGCCCGCGTAGTCGATCTCGATCTCCTCCTTGGCCTCTTCCTGCTCGGCGTTGCTGGAGGCGATGCGCAGGATGCCTGGCTCGAAGTTCAGTCGAACGCCCTTGAACTTGTCGCTGGTGAGGATGGCCGCGCGCTGCAGGCTCGACAGCAGCGATACACGGCCCAGCGTGACATGGTTGTCGTGGTTCTTGGGGATCACGCGGTTGTAGTCGGGGAACTTGCCCTCGACCAGCTTGGTGACGAACTCCATACCCGAAAAAACGAACTTGGCCTGATTGCCCGCAAAGCGCATCTCGATCGGGGTGTCCTCATCCTTCAACAAGCGCTGCAGTTCGAGCACGGTCTTGCGGGGCAGGATCACCTCCTGCTTGGGCATCTCGACCTCCAGAGTGACCTGCGAGAGCGCCAGCCGGTGACCGTCGGTGGCCACCAGCGTGAGGCTCTTGCCTTCGGCCACGAACAGGATGCCGTTGAGGTAGTAACGGATGTCATGGACCGCCATGGCGAAATGCACCTGGCTGATCAACGCCCGCAGCGATTTCTGAGGGATGCTGAATGCGGGTCCAAAGTCAGCGGCCTCCTGCACCAGAGGGAAATCCTCGGCAGGCAGGGTCTGCAGCGTGAAGCGGCTCTTGCCGCCGGTCAAGGTGAGCTTGTTCTGCGCGCTGGTGAGCGTGATCATCTGCTCGGCCGGCAGCGTGCGCAGGATGTCGATGAGCTTGCGGGCCCCGACGGTGCTGCTGAAGCTGCCCGCGTCGCCGTCGAGCTGGGCCTTGGTGTGGACCTGGATCTCGAGATCGCTGGTGGTGAGCTCAAGATCGGCGCCGTTCTTGCGCAGCAGCACATTGGCCAGGATGGGCAAGGTGTGGCGCCTCTCGACGATCCCAGCCACCGACTGCAGGGCCTGGAGAAACTTTTCCTGGGTGCTCTTCAAGACAATCATATAAACCTTTGAAGATAGTCGTCGTAGTAGAGACCGGGTCAATCTGTGGACAGCGCTATTTTCGCCTTTTATGGCAAGGACTTAGCGTGCTTCAAACCCTGTGGGCCGTGCCCTGTTGCCAGGCAGGCCGGAAATGAACAACTTCTTGAAATGGCGCCGGCCTGTGGATGAGTGTCCGGTTGTGCCGGAGTTCTCCACAAGCTTGTGCCTTGACGGGGACGGAGCGTCATGCTCTAGCCCTTGAGGGTCTGTTCCAGCACATGCAGCTGCTGGTTGAGTTCGGTGTTCTTGCCCCGCTCGCCGCCGATCTTGCGCACGGCGTGCAGCACGGTGGTGTGGTCGCGGCCGCCAAAAAGCTCGCCGATCTCGGGCAGGCTCTTTTGGGTCAGCTCCTTGGCCAGGTACATGGCAATCTGGCGAGGCCTCGCGATGCTGGCCGGGCGCTTCTTGCTGTACATGTCGGCGACCTTGATTTTGTAGAAGTCGGCACAGGTCTTCTGGATGTTCTCGACCGAGATCTGGCGGTTTTGGATGGACAACAGGTCCTTCAGGGCCTCGCGGGCCAAAGCGATGCTGATCTCTTTCTGCGAGAAGCGCGAATAGGCCAGCACCTTGCGCAGGGCGCCCTCGAGCTCCCGGACGTTGGCGCGCACGTTCTTGGCAACGAAGAAGGCCACGTCCTCGGGCATGGGCGATCCCTCGCCGTCGGACTTCTTCATCAGGATGGCGACCCGCATCTCCAGCTCGGGCGGCTCGATCGCCACCGTGAGCCCGGCGTCGAAGCGCGAGGTCAGGCGCTCGTCGATGTCAGCCAACCCCTTGGGGTAGGTGTCGCTGGTCATGATGATGTGGGCCTTCTTGGCCAGCAGGGCCTCGAAGGCATTGAAGAACTCCTCCTGCGTGCGCTCCTTGCCAGCGAAGAACTGCACGTCATCGATCAGCAACAGGTCGAGCGAGTGGTACTTGGCCTTGAGCTCGTCGAAGGTCTTGCGCTGGTAGTTCTTCACCACATCGGTGATGAATTGCTCGGCATGGAGGTAGAGCACCCGGCCATCGGGCCTGTCGCGCAGCAGGGCATTGCCGACGGCGTGGATCAGGTGGGTCTTGCCCAGGCCGACACCACCGTAGATGAAAAGAGGGTTGTACATGACACCCGGGGCTCCGGCGACATGGAGCGCTGCGGTTCGAGCCATTTGATTGGCCCGGCCCGGCACCAGGGTGTCGAAGGTCAGCGCCGGGTTGAGCCGGTGTTTGGGTGGCTGAGGGGCGAAACGGGCGTCAATGCTCCGGCCAGGAGTCATCGGTTGAGCAGCGTCCGAAAGCGGTGCGGAGGTCGAGCCCAGCGCAACGGTTCCCGTCACCAGTCCGGTAGCGCCCGGCATCAAGGACCGCAGCGGTTGGGCGGGCGGGGTTGCGCGGACCGGGTGGCTGTCTCGGGTCGCCATCTGCAAATCAAGCCGAACCGGTTTGCCGACCAGATCGCTGAGCACCTCTTCGATGCGCGCCGTGTACTGGGTTCGGATCCAGTCGAGCATGAAGCGGTTGGGCACCCGCAGGGTTGCCACCGCGGAGGTGCCGTCGTCGCTGAACTCTGCACCGCTGAGCGGCCGTATCCAGGTGTTGAACTGCTGCTCGGGCAGCATGGACGCCAGGCGGTCACAGCCTCGCGTCCAGACATCGGCACTCATGGTTTTGTCTTGTGGAAAATTCTGCTTTGAGCCGGTGGATTCTAGCGATTGATGCCTCCCGTGGACGGGGTTATCCACAGTTTTTCATCGGTCCTCCAGGAACGTGCCCGGCTGTTTCCATGAGTACCGTGAAAAAGGTCCCTCGGCGGGAGCAATGTGGTTTGATATCATCGCGGGCTTTCCGCAAGGTCGGTTGAACCACCGATACGGCGGCCGAGCGCTCCAGGAGCGCAACGAGGAACCACCATGAAACGCACCTACCAGCCTTCGAAGATCCGCCGCGCCCGCACCCACGGTTTTCTCACCCGCATGAAGACGCGCGGCGGCCGTGCCGTGATCAAGGCCCGCCGCGCCAAGGGGCGCAAGCGTCTCGCCGTCTGATAGAGACCTGGGGCGGTCACCGGTCAGCCCGTCGGCGTGAGTCCCGCGGGCCCCGCGCTGGCACTGGCGTCCAGCGATTTCGAGCGGGCGTTGGCCGTGAGGCCAAGGGCGCGTACCGAGCATTTCTTGCTGCACCATCTCAGCCCGTTGCCCATGCCCGCTGCTGAGTTGTCAACAAGCGCAGCGGCAGCCCCAAACCAGGCTGTGGATGACTGGCTGCGATTTGGTCAGGTGGTGCCCAAGCGGCACGCCCGACGGGCGGTCACCCGCAACTTGATTCGCCGGCAGGCCCGCGCGGCCTTCGAGCAGCATGGGCGCTCCTTGGCTGCGGGTGATTGGTTCCTGCGCTTGAAGGCACCCTTTTCCATCGCGCAATTCCCCAGCGCGGCGTCCGCCGCCCTGAAGACGGCCGTGCGCGCTGAGCTCGAGCGCCTCTTTCTGGCGGCGGGGCGGTCATGAGGGGCCTCATCCTTCTCGAGCGAGGGGCGACGCGGCTCCTGAAGGGCCTGGTGCATTTCTACCGCCTCTTCTTCAGTGCCTGGCTGGGCGCGGGTTGCCGTTTCACGCCCACCTGTTCCGTCTATGCGCTGCAGGCGCTCGACGGCCACGGGGCGCTCGGCGGCAGCTACCTCGCCGCCCATCGGCTCCTGCGCTGCCATCCTGGCTGCCAAGGCGGCATCGACGAGGTGCCTCCAGCCCCGCACAGGGCACGCCCAAGAACTTCGCTCTTTCCCAGGCCGGAAGGCTTACCACCGGCCCAGACGGTCCGACATTCCAGCTCCGCTGCACCTTCACCCGAGATTGCCCCATGAACGATATGCGCCGCACCCTGCTGTGGGTGGTGTTCACGATGTCGCTCGTCCTGCTTTGGGATGGCTGGAACAAGCACACGGGCCAGCCCTCGCTGTTCAGCCCGACCCGCTCCCCCGTCGCGGCCTCGAGCTCCGCGCCGCTGCCGACGGCCGGCGGCTTGCCGGCCACGGCGCCCGGCGCCGCCGGGGGCACCGTGCCGTCCTCCACCGCCCGGACGGTGGGCGCCGGGGCCACACCGCCCGCCGCGGCCGTGAGCACGGCCACACCCACCCTCAGCATCGAGACCGACACCCTGCGCGCCACGCTGGACTCGCGGGGCGGAGACCTCATCCGGGTCGAGCTGCTCAAGCATGTGGACCAGAACGATCGCAGCCGCAACGTGGTCCTGCTGGACCGCTCCCCGGCGCGGCTGTACATGGCGCAGACCGGCTTGATCGGCGCGCCTGGCTACCCCAATCACCTCACGCCCATGCAGATCGTGCCCGGCCCGACCCGGCTGGAGGGCAACGCCAACGTGGTGAACGCCGTCTTCGAGTCGCCCGAGCAGGGCGGCGTCAAGCTTCGCAAGACGCTGAGCTTCGAGCGCGGCAGCTATGCGGTCAAGGTGCGCCACGAGGTGATCAACACCTCAGGCGGGCCGCTCGCGCCCCAGCTCTACACGCAGCTGGTGCGCGACGGCAACGCGCCCCCGGGGGAGTCGAGCTTCTATTCCACCTTCACCGGTCCGGTGGTCTACACCGACGCCAAGAAATTCCAGAAGGTCGATTTCAGCGACATCGAGAAGGACAAGGCGAGCTTCGAGAAGACCGCCGACAACGGCTGGGTCGCGATGGTCCAGCATTACTTCTTCTCGGCCTGGCTGCATGGCGACAAGACCCCGCGCGAGTTCTACACCCGCAAGGTCGACCTCAACCTCTACGCCGTGGGCGAGATCCTGCCGCTGGGCGAGATCGCCCCGGGCGCGACCCGCAGCATCGACAGCCTGCTCTACGTCGGTCCGCAGGACGAGAACGCCATCACCGCCCTGGCCCCGGGGCTGGAGCTGGTCAAGGACTACGGCTGGTTCACCATCATCGCCAAGCCGCTGTTCTGGCTGCTCGACCAGCTGCACGGCCAGATCGGCAACTGGGGCTGGGCGATCGTGGCCCTGGTGGTGCTGCTCAAGGCGGCCTTCTACACGCTCAATGCCAGTGCCTACAAGTCCATGGCCAAGATGAAGGCCATCAACCCGAAGATCATGGAGATGCGCGAGCGCCTCAAGGACAAGCCGCAGCAGATGCAGCAGGAGATGATGCGCATCTACAAGGAGGAGAAGGTCAACCCGCTGGGCGGCTGCCTGCCCATCCTGATCCAGATGCCGGTGTTCATTGCGCTGTACTGGGTGCTGCTGTCCAGCGTGGAGATGCGCAACGCGCCCTGGATCGGCTGGATCACCGACCTCTCGCTGAAAGACCCCTACTTCATCCTGCCGCTGGTGATGACCGCCACCACGCTGCTGCAGACCTGGCTCAACCCGACGCCGCCGGACCCGATGCAGGCCCGGTTGATGTGGATCATGCCGCTGGCCTTCAGCGTGATGTTCTTCTACTTCCCGGCCGGCCTGGTGCTGTACTGGATCACCAACAACGTGCTGTCGATCGCGCAGCAATGGGTCATCAACCGCAAACTCGGGGTGAACTGAGGCGGTGGCATGCTGCCGCGCCACCATGAGCCCATCGTCGCGATCGCCACCGCGCCCGGGCGCGGCGCGGTGGGCATCGTGCGGGTCTCCGGCCGGGGCCTGGATGGGTTGATCCGGGCGCTGTGCGGCCGGCCGCTGACGCCGCGCCACGCACATTTCGGCCCCTTTCTCGATGCCCGCGGCGAGGCCCTCGACCACGGCCTGGCGATCCACTTTCCCGCGCCGCACAGCTACACCGGCGAAGACGTGCTCGAGCTCCAGGCCCATGGCGGCCCGGTGCTGCTGCAGCTGCTGCTGGCGCGCTGCCTGGAGGCGGCGCAATCGCCGGCGCCCGCCGCGACCGGCCTTCGTTCGCTCACCCCACCGACCGAAGAACCGTCACCAGGCCCGGCCTGCCTGCCCGGTCTGCGCCTGGCCGAGCCCGGCGAGTTCACCGAGCGCGCCTTCCTCAACGACAAGCTCGACCTCGCCCAGGCCGAGGCCGTGGCGGACCTGATCGACGCCAGCACCGAGGCGGCGGCCCGCTCGGCCGCCCGGTCGCTGGGGGGTGTGTTTTCGCGCGAGGTCGAAGCCCTGCGCGAACAGCTGTTGGCCCTGCGTGTCTTGGTGGAAGCCACGCTCGATTTCCCCGAAGAGGAGATCGACTTCCTGCAGCGCGCCGACGCCCATGGGCGCCTGGCCCGCATCCAAGCCAGCCTGGCCGAGGTGCTGCAGCGCGCGCGCCAGGGCTTGCTGCTGCGTGAGGGCTTGCGGGTGGTGCTGGCCGGTCAACCCAACGTGGGCAAGAGTTCGCTGCTCAATGCGCTGGCGGGCGCCGAGCTGGCCATCGTCACGCCGGTGGCCGGCACCACCCGGGACAAGGTCCAGGGCACGATCCAGATCCACGGCGTGCCGCTGCACTTGATCGACACCGCCGGCCTGCGCGACGAAGCCCAGGCCGCCGACGAGGCCGAGCGCATCGGCATGCGGCGCAGCTGGGCCGCCATCGGCGAGGCCGATGCGGTGGTCTTCCTGCACGACCTCACCCGCCGCGGCGAGCCGGCCTACGAGGCCGCCGAGCGGGCCATCGCCGCACGCTTGCCGGCCAACGTGCCGCGGCTGGAGGTGGACAACAAGGCCGATGCGCCGTCTGCCCATCGAGGCGCAGCGACCGGCGCCACGGCGCCGGCGGCCCCTGCGGCTGAATGGTTGCCCGCCAGCGCGGAACATCCCGCCCCTGGCGTTGGCGGCGACCAGCGCCCCGAGGGGTCGCTGAGGCTCTCGGCCCGCACCGGCGAGGGTCTGGAGGCGCTGAGAGAGCGGCTGCTGAAGCTCGCCGGCTGGCAGGCGGCAGGCGAAGGCGCCTTCATTGCTCGCACCCGCCACCTCGAGGCATTGCGCGCCACGGCCGTCCATGTGGATGTCGCGGTGCGCTGCGCCGCCCAGGGCGATGCCGCACTGGAGCTGCTGGCCG
>CAISYQ010000281.1 GCA_903889735.1 uncultured Methylibium sp. | reverse complement strand
CGATGGCCACCTACGCCGCCATGGTGCTCGCCTGCGCCGCCGCGCTCGGCTGGGCCGGCTGGGGGCGACGGTGAACCTCACCAACAGCCCCAAGCCCGCCCGTATCCCCCTGGGGAATTGCCCGGCCGCAAGTCTGGGCGAAGAGCGACCCGCGGGCCGAGCGCCGGACCGCCCCAAGCCGGCCAGCATCCCCTTGGGGGATCGACCGGCCGCCAGGCTGGGCGAGGGGCGACCTCCGGGCCGAGCGCCGGGCTGCCCCAAGCCGGCCCGCATCCCCTTGGGGGATCGACCGGCCGCGAGGCTGGGCGAGGGGCTCCAATGACCTATTCCGTCAAGGAAATTTTCTACACCCTGCAGGGCGAGGGCCACCACGCCGGGCGGGTGGCGGTGTTCTGCCGGTTTGCCGGCTGCAACCTCTGGAGCGGGCGCGAGACCGACCGCGCCAGCGCCGCGTGCCGCTTCTGCGACACCGATTTCGTCGGCACCGATGGCAGCGGCGGCGGCAAGTTCGCGCAGCCCGAGGCCTTGGCAGCGGCCATCGCCGCCCACTGGCCGGCGGGTTCCGGAGGCCGGCGCTTCGTGGTGCTGACTGGCGGCGAACCGCTGCTGCAGGTCGATGCGGCGCTCATCGAGGCCCTGCACGCCCAGGGCTTCGAGATCGCCGTCGAGACCAATGGCACCGTGGCCGCGCCGCCCGGCATCGACTGGCTGTGTGTCAGCCCCAAGGCTGGCGCGCCCCTGGTGCAGACACGTGGCGACGAGCTCAAGGTGGTGGTGCCGCAGCCGGGACTGGACCTGACCGCGCTGGAGGCGCTGGATTTCAGCCACCGGCGCGTGCAGCCGATGGACGGGCCGAATGCGGCCACCCACACCGACTGGGCGGTGCGCTGGTGCCTCGAGCACCCGGCCTGGCAGCTGAGCCTCCAGACCCACAAGCTGCTGGGCATCCGCTGACCGCCCTGGCTGTATGAACCCCTGATGAAGCCTTTGAACGCCGCGCCCCCCCCTCCGAAGACGCCAGCCGTCGACACACTCGCTGAGCGAAGCCGTCGCGCCGTCTGGCACCCCTGCACGCAGATGAAGCGGCTGGAAGATGAGCCGCTGCTGGCCATCGCCCGCGCCGAGGGGCCCTGGCTGATCGGCACCGACGGGCGCCGCTACCTGGACGCGGTCAGCTCCTGGTGGGTCAACCTCTTCGGCCACGGCCACCCGCACATCAAGGCGGCCATCGCCGACCAGCTCGACACGCTCGACCATGTGATGCTGGCCGGTTGCACCCACGAGCCGGTGGTGCGCTTGAGCGAGCGCCTGGGCGCCCTCACCGGACTGGGCCATGCCTTCTATGCCAGCGACGGTGCCTCGGCGACCGAGATCGCGCTGAAGATGAGCGCTCACTTCTGGCGCAACGCCGGTCGTGCCGAGAAATGCGAGTTCGTCGGTCTGGCCGGTGGTTACCACGGCGAGACGGTGGGCGCGCTTTCGGTGACCGACATCCCGCTGTTCCGCGAGGCCTACGCGCCGCTGCTGCGCCTGAGCGCCGCCCTGCCCTCTCCCGACACCCGCCAGGCCCTGCCCGGCGAGGACGCCCTGGCCTGCGCACGGCGCTGCGCCGCGGCGCTGGAGGCCTATCTGGAAGCCCACCACGCCCGCACCGCCGCGCTGATCCTGGAGCCGCTGGTGCAATGCGCCGCCGGCTTCGGCCTGCACGACCCGGAGTACCTGCGGCTGGCGCGCGCCCTGTGCCGGCGCTTCGAGGTGCACCTGATCTGCGACGAGATCGCCGTCGGCTTCGGCCGCAGCGGCACGCTGTTTGCGCACCAGCAGGTGAGCGGGTGCCTTCCTGACTTTCTCTGCCTCAGCAAGGGCCTGACCGGCGGCACGCTGCCGCTGTCGGTGGTGCTCACGACCGATGCGGTCTACGGCGCCTTCTACGACGACCGCGCCTCGCGCGGCTTCCTGCACTCGCATTCCTACACCGGCAACCCGCTGGCCTGCCGCGCGGCGCTGGCGGTGCTCGACCTGTTCGAGACCGGCCTGGACGGCGTGCCGGTGCTGGAGCGCAACCGCGCCACGGCCGCGCGGCTCACCGCGCTCGCCGAGCCGATCGCCCGGCACCCGCGGGTGAGCGACGCGCGCCAGCTCGGCATGCTCTGGGCCTTCGACATCGGCGATCCGCCGCCCGGCTTCTCGGCCCGCTACCACCTGGCTGCCCGCGACGAGGGCCTGCTGCTGCGCCCGATCGGCAACACCCTCTACTTCATGCCGCCCTATGTGCTGGACGAGGCCGCCCTCGCGCACCTGGCCGGCGGCGCGCTGCGGGCGCTGGAGCGGGCGCTGGCATGAGCCTGGGCCTCTTCGTCACCGGCACCGACACCGGCGTCGGCAAGACCCGCGCGAGCTGCGCGCTGCTGCACGCGCTGCGGGCGCGGCATGCGCGCTGCGTCGGCATGAAGCCGGTGGCGGCCGGCGCCGAGCCCGACCAGAACGGGCAGCTGCAGAACGAGGACGTGCTCGCGCTGCGCGCGGCCAGCAGCCTGCCGGTGCCGGCCGCGCTCGACAACCCGGTGCTGCTGCCGGACGCGATGTCGCCGCATCTCGCCGCGGCGCGCGCCGGCCGGGTGATCGACATCGGCACCCTCCTGAAGGCCTACCGGGCCTTGGCCGCCCAGGCCGACGCGGTGGTGGTGGAGGGCGCGGGCGGCTTCCTGGTGCCCTTCTCTGACGATCTGACGGGCGCCGACCTCGCCGTGGCGCTGGGCCTGCCGGTGATCCTGGTGGTGGGCCTGCGGCTGGGCTGTCTGAACCACGCCCTGCTGACCCGCGACGCCATCCGCCGCAGCGGACTGCCGCTTGCCGGCTGGATCGTCAACCGGCTCGACCCGGCGATGCCAGCGCAAGAAGAGAACCTGGCCTACCTGGGCCGTCAGCTCGCCGCCCCCTTGCTGGCCGACTGGCCCTGGGACCCGGCCGCCAATCCCGCGGCACTGGGCCGGGCGATGCGGCTGCCGGAGCCCTGAGTCGGGTGCCGGCGGACTGAACCCTGCTGCCAGGCCCTTGCGCCGCTTTGCGCCCCATCTGCCGTCCCTTGAACCCCTCGCTCGAGCCCTTCTCTCAGACGCCTTCGCTCAGACCCCTTCTCTCAGACCTTCCCGTCAAACCGGCTCTCGGATCCCTGGCCCAGGCCCGTCCCTTCGCTCTCCACCCCCGCCCCGTCCCGAATGACCGACCTGCAGACCACCTTCGAAACCGCCGTCGCCGGGCTCGACGCCCAGCAGCTGCGTCGCCAGCGCCGCGTGGTGTCGCCCTTGGGCGGTGGACGCCTGGAGGCTGACGGCCGCCCGCGCCTGGCCTTCGCCAACAACGACTACCTGGGCCTGGCCCAGCACCCGGCGCTGATCGAGGCGGCGCAGCGCGGTGCGGCCCGCTGGGGCGTGGGCGCCACCGCCTCGCCGACGCTCGGCGGCCACAGCCCGGCCCATGAGGCGCTGGAGCAGGCCCTGGCGCGCTTTGTCGGCCTGCCGCGCGCGCTCTACTTCTACGCCGGCTACGCCGCCAATGCCGGGGCGCTGCCAGCCCTGGTGGAGCGCGGCGACGCGCTG
>CAISYQ010000280.1 GCA_903889735.1 uncultured Methylibium sp. | reverse complement strand
GCAGATGTCCTTGTCGTGCAGCACCACACCGTCGTCGGTGCGGTAGAAGCAGTCGACCGGGCAGACCGCCATGCAGGGCGCGTCGCTGCAGTGCATGCAGGCCACCGAGATGCTGCGCTCACCGGGTACGCCGTCGTTGAGGGTGACCACCCGGCGGCGATTCACGCCCCAGGGCACCTCATGCTCGGCCTTGCAGGCGGTGACGCAGCCGTTGCATTCGATGCAGCGTTCCGCGTCGCAGATGAACTTCATTCTTGCCATGTCGTTCTCCGATGTGTCGTGCCGATCAGGCCATGGCCCGTTCGATCTGGCACAGGGTCGTCTTGGTCTCTTGCATCATGGTCACGCTGTCGTAGCCGTAGGTCGTGGCGGTGTTGACCGCCTCACCCCGTACCAACGGCATCGCGCCCTGCGGGTAATAAGGCGCCAGGTCCACGCCTTGCCAGCGCCCCGAGAAGTGGAAGGGCAGGAACACCGTCTCGCGGTCGACCCGCTCGGTGACGAGCGCCTTCACCTTCAGCCGGGCGCCGGTGGGCGACTTGACCCAGACGTCCTCGCCATTGCGGATGCCGCGGTCGTTGGCAGCAGCCGGGTTTATCTCGACAAACATGTCCTGCTGCAACTCGGCCAGGTAGGGGTTGGAGCGCGTCTCCTCACCGCCACCCTCGTACTCAACCAGCCGACCGCTGGTCATGATCAGCGGAAACTCCTTGCCGATGTCCTTGTTCTTCTCTTGCACGCTCTTGAAGAGAGTCGGCAGGCGCCAGAAGGCCTTCTTGTCGTCGTGGGTCGGGTACTTGGCGACCAGGTCGGGGCGATTGGAGTAAAGCGGCTCGCGGTGCTGGGGAATCGGGTCGGGGAAGTTCCAGACCACGGCGCGCGCCTTGGCATTGCCGAAGGGATGGCAGCCGTGCACCTTCATGGCCACGCGGATGATGCCGCCCGAGGAGTCGGTCTTCCAGTTCTTGCCCTCGGCCGCCTTCTTCTCGTCTTCGGTGAGCTCGTCCCACCAGCCGAGCTTCTTGAGCAGCACATGGTCGAACTCGGGATAGCCGGTGGTGAGGTCGGCGCCCTTGGAGTGGGATCCATCCTCGGCCAGCAGGCTGATGCCCTCCTTCTCGACCCCGAAGTTCGCGCGGAAATTGCCGCCGCCTTCCATCACATGCTTGGAGGTGTCGTAGAGGTTGGGCGAGCCCGGGTGCTTGAGCTCGGGCGTGCCGTAGCACGGCCAGGGCAGTCCGAAATACTCGCCGTCCAGCGAGTAGCCGGTTTCCTTGTCGATGCCGCCCTTGGCGCGCAGGGTCTTCACATCGAAGACGTTCATGTTGCGCATGTGGGCCTTGAGCCGCTCAGGGCTCTGGCCCGTGTAGCCGATGGTCCAGACACTGCGGTTGATCTCGCGCAGGATGGACTCGGGTTCGGGCTCCATCATGCCGCCCTTGCCGGCCACCATCTTGAAGTTCTTGACCAGCTCCTTGTCGAAGCCCAGCTTCTGGGCCAGCTGGTACATGATCATGTGGTCGTTGCGGCTCTCCCAGAGCGGCTCGATGACCTGCTCACGCCATTGGATGGAGCGGTTGGAGGCCGTGCACGAGCCGGTGGTCTCGAACTGCGTGGTGGCGGGCAGCAGGTAGACCGCCCGGTGGGGGTTCTGGTCCTCGGCCTTACCGGGCATTGCCGCCATGGCGGCCGTGGCCGAGGGAAAGGGATCGACGACGACCAAGAGGTCGAGCTTGTCCATCGCCTTCTTCATCTCGAGGCCGCGGGTCTGCGAGTTCGGGGCATGGCCCCAGAAGAACAGGCCGCGCAGGTTGCTTTCCTGGTCGATCAGCTCGTTCTTCTCGAGCACCCCATCGACCCAGCGCGACACCGTCATGCCCGGCTTGGTCATCATGCCCGGCGCGTACTGCTTCTTGATCCACTCGAAGTCAACGCCCCAGACCTTGGCAAAGTGCTTCCAGGAGCCTTCGGCCAGACCGTAGTAGCCGGGCAGGGAATCCGGGTTGGGGCCGACGTCGGTGGCACCCTGGACGTTGTCGTGGCCGCGGAAGATGTTGGTGCCGCCACCCGACACGCCGACATTGCCCAGCGCCAGCTGCAGGATGCACGAAGCGCGGACGATGGCGTTACCGTTGGTGTGCTGGGTCTGGCCCATCGCCCAGACAATGGTGCTGGGCGTGTTCTTGGCCATTTTTTCGGCAACGTCGCGGACTTCGGCTTCCTTCATGCCGGTGACTTCCTCGACCTTCTCCGGCGTCCACTTCGCAGCTTCTTCCTTGACCTTGTCCATGCCGTAGACACGGTCCTTGATGTAGCTCTTGTCTTCCCAGCCGTTCTTGAAGATGTGGTGCAGCATGCCCATGATGAAGGCCACATCGGTGCCGGAACGGATGCGGTAGAAGGTATCGGCCTTGGCAGCGGTCCGCGTGAAGCGCGGATCAACCACGATCACCTTCGCGCCGTTCTCCTTGGCGTGCAGTGTGTGCAGCATCGACACCGGATGCGCTTCCGCGGCGTTGGACCCGAAGAACAGAATGCACTTCGAATTCTGTT
>CAISYQ010000279.1 GCA_903889735.1 uncultured Methylibium sp. | reverse complement strand
GTGGCAAGGTCGAGGTCAAGGTGGGGTGACTCCTACAATCGATTGTCCACAACCGCGCATCCCCCACGCGCCGCTCCTTCCCGGACCGCCGCGCCTCCCTATGAGCCACGCCAACCCCCTCGACAACAAAGCCCAGGCCTGGTCGGCCCTCTTCTCGGAGCCGATGAGCGACCTGGTGCAGCGCTACACCGCCAGCGTCTTCTTCGACCAGCGCCTGTGGCGTGCCGACATCGAGGGCTCGCTGGCCCATGCCGAGATGCTGGCGGCGCAAGGCATCCTGTCCGCCGACGACCACGCCGCGATCGTTCGCGGCATGGCACAGATCATGGCAGAGATCGAGTCCGGCGCCTTTGAATGGAAGCTGGCGCTGGAGGACGTGCACCTCAACATCGAGGCGCGGCTCACCCAGCTCGTGGGCAATGCGGGCAAGCGACTGCACACCGGGCGCTCCCGCAACGACCAGGTCGCCACCGACGTGCGCCTGTGGCTGCGCGGCGAGATCGACGCGATCGATGCGCTGCTCGTCGCGCTGCAGCGCGCCTTGGTGGACACCGCCTCTCGGCATGTGGACCAGATCCTGCCCGGCTTCACCCACCTGCAGGTGGCCCAGCCGGTGAGCTTCGGCCACCACCTGTTGGCCTATGTGGAGATGTTCGCCCGCGACGCCGAGCGGCTGGCCGACGTGCGCCGCCGCGTCAACCGCCTGCCGCTGGGCGCGGCCGCGCTGGCCGGCACCAGTTACCCGCTGGACCGCGAGCGGGTGGCGCGCACGTTGGGCTTCGAGGCGGTCTGCCAGAACTCGCTCGATGCCGTCAGCGACCGCGATTTCGCCATCGAATTCACCGCGGCCGCCACTCTGTGCATGGTGCATGTCTCGCGCCTGAGCGAGGAGCTCATCCTGTGGATGAGCCAGGCCTTCGGCTTCATCGACCTGCCCGACCGCTTCTGCACGGGCAGCTCCATCATGCCGCAGAAGAAGAACCCGGACGTGCCCGAGCTGGCGCGCGGCAAGACCGGCCGCGTGGTGGGCCACCTGATGGCCCTGGTGACCCTGATGAAAGGCCAGCCGCTGGCCTACAACAAGGACAACCAGGAGGACAAGGAGCCGCTGTTCGACACCGTGGACACGCTGAAGGACACGCTGCGGATCTTCGCCGAGTTGGTGGCCGGCCTCACGGTGCGGGGCGAGGCCATGGAGCGCGCTGCACTCAAGGGCTACGCCACAGCCACCGACCTGGCCGACTACCTGGTCAAGAAGGGCCTGCCTTTCCGCGACGCCCACGAGACCGTGGCGCATGCCGTGAAGACCGCCATCGAGCAAGGGGTGGACCTGAGCGGGCTGTCGCTGCCGGCTCTGCAGGCCTTCCATCCCACGATCGGAGAGGATGTCTATGCCGTGCTCAGCCTGCGCGGCTCGCTCGACGCTCGCCAGGTGCTCGGCGGCACGGCGCCCCAGCAGGTGCGCCTGCAGATCGATCGCCACCGGGCCCGGCTGGGCGGCTGATCGGGGGAAACGCTCGCTGGGATGGCGGCATCTGCACGGTCAGGCCGCCCCACGACCAGCTCTTCACGCGCCCTTGAGCACGCGCTTGCGCCGATTGGCAGGGCTGGCCGGCGTCAACCGACCAGGTTGGCCAGCGACAGGAGTGCCAGCAGCAGCATCCAGAGCACCACCGACCGCCAGACCAAGCCAACCACGCTGCGCAAGTGACCGACCTCCGGCTGCAGGCCGGGCGTGGAACCGGTGGCCTCGGCATCGGTCGGCGTGGTGCCCGCCGACAGGCCCTTGGTCTGGTCGACCGCCAGCGGCGGTGGCGCGCCGCCCCCCAGGCTCACCCCGACCGCACCGGAGGCGGCCGCGAGGATGACTCCCTCGTTGGGCTTGAGCCAAAGCCGCGCGTCGCGCCGCCAGCAATCGATC
>CAISYQ010000278.1 GCA_903889735.1 uncultured Methylibium sp. | reverse complement strand
TGGCCATCACCTGGGGGTGGCGGTAGAGCCGGCCGTGCAGGAAGCGCTTGAGTTGCGTGCTCTCGGCGCGCATGGTCGGGCTGAAGGCGATCAGCGCGGGCAGCTGGCGCACGGCGGCCGCGCTGGACGGGGCGTGGGCCTGCAGGGCCGCCCGGCTGGCGTCAATGACGTCGTAGACCTGGGCCGAGAGCAGGCGGCGCAGCGTTTCGTAGAGCAGGCGGCGACCCGCCAGGCCCGGGTGGGCGCGCTCGGTCTCCCCGAGGTGGCGGGCCACCAGCGGCACCTCGCGCAGCTGCTCCATGCCGATGAGGCCCGAGCGCACGCCGTCGTCGATGTCATGGGCGTTGTAGGCGATCTCGTCGGCCAGGTTGCAGAGCTGGGCCTCCAGGCCGGGCTGGGTAGCGTCCAGGAAGCGCCGCCCCACGCCGCCGGGCTCGGCGCGCTCCAGCGCCTCGGCGTGGCGGCGCGAGCAATGCTTGAGGATGCCCTCGCGGGTCTCGAAGCTGAGGTTCAGGCCGTCGAAGGCGCCGTAGCGTTCCTCCAGCCGGTCGACCACCCGCAGCGACTGCAGGTTGTGCTCGAAGCCGCCGCCCTCGGGCGCGACCTCGCGCAGGCAGGCGTTGAGCACCTCCTGGCCGGCATGGCCGAAAGGGGTGTGGCCGAGGTCGTGAGCCAGGGCGATGGCCTCGGTGAGGTCCTCATTGAGCGCCAGCGCCCGGGCGATGGAGCGGGCCAGCTGTGCGACCTCCAGCGAATGCGTCAGGCGCGTGCGGAACAGGTCGCCCTCGTGGTTGAGGAAGACCTGCGTCTTGTAGACCAGACGGCGAAAGGCCGTGCAGTGGACGATGCGGTCGCGGTCGCGCTGGTAGTCGTCGCGGGTGGGCGCGGCGGGCTCGGCATGGCGGCGGCCCCGTCCGGCGGCCGGATCGCAGGCGTAGGGTGCCAGGGCCATCGGCAGCGCGGATGCGGGTCGGACGGGAGATCGAGCGAAGGCCGAGCCGCGCGCTGCCGCAGGCTCAGCCGCAGTGCGCGTCGATCACGCCGCGCACGGTCTTGTCCGGTGCGCTGCGCACCAGCGCCTGGCCGAGGCGCTCGAGCAGGACGAAGCGGATCTCCCCGGCCTCGGCCTTCTTGTCGACCCGCATGAGTTCGAGGTACCGGTCTGCGCCCAGCAGGGGCCCACGCACCGGCAGGCCCGCGCGCGCCACCAGGCGGGCGACGCGCTGCGCATCCGATTCACCCAGCAGGCCAAGCCGGGCCGACAGCGCCGAGGCCATCACCATGCCGCAGCCCACGGCCTCGCCGTGCAGCCATTCGCCGTAACCCAGCCCGGCCTCGATGGCATGGCCGAAGGTGTGGCCGAAATTGAGGATGGCCCGCAGGCCCGATTCACGCTCGTCGGCCCCGACCACCGCCGCCTTGATCTCGCAGGAGCGCCGGACCGCCTGCGCCAGCGCCGCGGGGTCGCGGGCTCGCAGGGCGTCGATGTGCTCCTCGATCCAGCCCAGGAAGCCGGCGTCGTGGATGGGCCCGTACTTGACGACCTCGGCCAGCCCGGCGGCGAGCTCGCGCGGCGGCAGCGTGGCCAGCAGCTCGAGATCGGCCACCACCGCCACCGGCTGGTGGAAGGCGCCGATCATGTTCTTGCCCAGCGGGTGGTTGATGCCGGTTTTGCCGCCCACCGAGGAGTCCACCTGGGCGAGCAGCGTCGTGGGCACCTGCACGAAGGCGATGCCGCGCATGTAGCTGGCCGCGGCAAAGCCGGTCATGTCGCCGACCACGCCGCCGCCCAGCGCGTAGAGCACGGTCTTGCGGTCGGCGCCCAGCCTGAGCAGCCCGTCGAAGAGGGTCTGGAGCGTGGGCCAGTCCTTATGCGCCTCGCCATCGGGCAGCACGATCAACTCGACCTGCCGGTGCCGCTGGCGCAGGCTGCGCATCAGGGCCTCGGCGTAGAGCGGCGCCACCGTCGTGTTGCTCACGACGACGGCCAGTGCCGAGCGTGGCACCGCCTCGAACGAGGCCGGGTCCCGGATCAGGCCGGCGCCGATGTGGATGGGGTAGCTGCGCTCTCCGAGCGCGATCGTGACCGTCTGCAGACCGCCGGCCGCAGCAGGGTTTGAAGCAGCCATTGGTTGGGGGTCGGTCGCCTTCATCGGCTGAAAGTGTAGGGCCAGCGCTGGCAGGTCACGGCCTGCGGGCCATTGCCGAGCGGCAGGTTTCAGGCCAAGGACGGGCTTCAGCCAGCCGGCGGCGGAGGCCCGGCGGCCGGCTGCACGATGGAGGGCACGCTGGCCGGATCGACCACGCCCGCGAGCTCGAGCTGCATCAGGATCATGCCCACCAGGGCCGGCATCGAGGGGCGGCCGGTCTCGATCACGAAATGCGCAGTCTCGCGGTAGAGCGGGTCGCGCTGCGCGTACAGCTCCCGCAGCCGCGCCCGCGGATCGGCCACCTGCAAGAGCGGGCGCTGGGTGTCGTGGCGCAGCCGCCGGAACAGCTCCTCGGGCACCGATCTCAGGTAGATCACGGTGGAATGACCCTGCAGCGCCGCCCGGTTGGCAGGCCTCAGCACCGCACCGCCGCCGGTCGCCAACACACCCTCCGCGCCCGGGGCGCAGAGCGAGGCAATGACCTCCTCCTCGAGGTCCCTGAAGCGCTCCTCGCCCTCGCGGTCAAAAAAAGAGCGGATCGGCTCGCCGATCCGCTCTTCAATGACCGTGTCCGAATCGACGAACCGGACTCCGAGCCGCCGCGCCAGCGTCCGGCCGACCGAGGACTTGCCGGAGCCGGGGAGGCCGATGAGGGAGATCAGGACGGGCAAGCCGTCAACCCGGCACCGACCAGGGTTCCACGCGCCACGCCGACCGTGAAGGTGCTGATCAGCCCGCTGGGCGAGGTGAACCGGAGGTTCACGACCCCTGAGTTCACAGCTGTGTCGGTGAACTCGTAGCTGATGCTCAACCCACTGGGGGCTGAGGTGCTGGGCACCGGCGAGCCGCCGTTCAATGTCACGCTCAGGCCGGTCGTGGGCGTGGTGGCAGTGATGAGGGTGCCCGCCGCCATGGGGTTCAGGCGGGGCGACAGCCCGATTGCGGTCCGGCCCGGGTTGGCATCGGCGACGATGAAGCTCAGCGTCCCGGCTGCCCCCCCGCCGTACCAGGTGTCATTGTTCACGCGCGTCAACTGGTTCGCCGTGGACAGGTCCGTGGGCGAGTTCCCTGTCTGGAGGATGATCTTGGAACAACTGGCCGCCAAGCCTGTCGTCGATGCCCACAGCGGTCTTGCGGCCGAGGTTGACAAGACCGTTTCGACCGCACGCCGCACATAGGCCTGGCCGGCCCCGCTCCAGAGGCCGTCGCAGGTATTCGGCTCGCTGAACGGCGCACCCGGCAGCTTGCCCACGGTCGGGATGCTGGCATCCAGGGCCAGGAGCGCATTCGAGGTCACCGCGCAGGCCGAGGCGTTGTTGATCCCCAGAGGCAGGTATTCGTCCACGCTTGCATCGAAGATGCCGTCGAAGTTGCGATCCTTGAACACGTTGCCCAGATCCTGGAAGGATTCGCCAGCGTCGTACTGGTTGTTACCGTTGAGATCGATGAAGGACTCCTCACCCAGGGCATAGACCGTGACGGTGACCCGCCCATCCACAGGTCGCGGTTCAGAGGACACGAAATTCGCGGTCGTGCGGGCAATGCCACCCACGAGCTGGGTCTGCTTGCTGGCCTCGATCTGGCCGCCCTCAGCCACGAAGCTGATCGCCGTGCCGACCGGCACCGGGTTGCCACTGCGGTCGGCCGCGATGATCGTGTAGGTGTTGGTCGTGCCGTCGATGTCATAGCCCTCGATGTTCCTGCTGGATTGAGACAGCGAGAAATTGAGCTGCGAAGGCAGGCCGATGGCCACGCTCAGGTTGCTGGAAACGGTGGCAATGCCGGGAGCGGTGGCCAAGCGCGCATTCACGCGCACGGGCGTCGGGAGCGTTCCTGCGTTGACCAACACCGAAACGCGACCCGAGGCATCGGAGGTGAGGGTGTAGGGGTTGGTCGAATCGAGCGATTCGACCTGGCGCCCCTGCATCGTGACCTGCCCCGCGCCGGTCTGCAGGCGCAGCTCAACCAGCTGATTGGGAAGCGGATTCCCGGCGTTGTCGCGCACCTCGAAGATCAGGGTCGAGGTCTCGCCAAGACCCGAGCCGCGCAGGTAGATCTGCTCTGGCGACGCCGAGATGAAGGCAATGCTGGACTGGGTGGGAGCCCCGATCGCCAGCGACAGCGCACGGGATGTCCCGGAGGAGGTGACGACCGCCTGCAGCTGGTCCGTGGACTGAACCGCCCCGCAGCCCTTGTCCTGGTACTGCATCGTCACGCTCGCACTGGTGGCCGTGAAGCTGGCCGGGGACAGCGTGGCCTTGCCCAGGGCGACGCAAGCCGAAGTGACCTGGATATTGACCGGCGAGGTCACACTCGCCCCCGTGATCGCCAGGGTCAGATTCGTCTGTGCGTAAGCCGACAGGGGATTGAGCGCCGCGGTCAGACTGTCCAGGGTGACCGCGGTGGCCTGCACCTGGAAGCCCTGGGTGCGCTGCAGGGATGAACCGGCATAGGCCACGCTGGCAGAAACCTCGTCGGCGCCCGCCGACGTCGAACTGGCGGGTGCCAGCCTCACCACCGCATTGCCTTGCGCGTTGGTGAGGGCGGTGAGGACGTTGGTGCTCGCCAACTGGCGGACCACATTGAACGTGACCACCTGACCGGCCACGCCATTGCCCTGCGCATCGCGGAGTGTCGCCGTGACGGTGGCAGGGGTGGCCGCGCTGATTGAGGTGGTCGACAGGGCCAGGTCGAGCGTGGGTGTGCCGCTGGGTGTGGCACTGACAAACTGGAACAAGCGCTCAGCCTTTGCAGTCAGGCCCTGCACGGTGATGCTGGCCGTGACCAGGTCAGCCCCACTGGTGGCATCCAGGGCGGGTGAAATCACCGTGGTGGCCTCGCCGTTGATGTCGGTTCCCTGGGTTGCCGGAAAGAACGTCGCCAGCGACGACGGGCTCTCGAAGCGGACCACCACGTTGGGCAACAAGGCCCCATTCAGGTCCCGCGCCACCACACGAAGCGTGGCCGGTGAGGTGGCGCTGACGTTGGAGTTGGACACCGACAGCACGGTCAGCGAAGGTGCCTGATTGGGAATCGTGAAACCGGACCGGGCGGTGAGGAGCGTGGTGCTCACAGTTGCCGTGGCCACTGCGTAATCCGCACCCGAGGCCACACCGACCGCTGGAGAAAGAAAGACCTCGGCGACACCGGAGGCGTTGGTCGTGGCCGACGACGCGCTGAAGCTACCCTGGTTGCCTTCGGTGGCGAACGCCACGACCACGTCCTGAATGCCGACCCCGCTGGCATTCTTCACCGTCGCCGACACCTTGACAGGCGCTCCCGCCGTCACCGTGGTCGACGCCAGGCTGACTGAAATGCTGGGGGTTGCGGTGGTCGCCCCGCCCGGACTGCCCCCACCGCAAGCCGCAAGAACGGCAACACCCATCAAAACGGCGAGCCAGCGGATCAGTTGCTTCTTCATCAGGGATATCTCACTCAGTTTCGTTCAGCCCGGCCGCGTCAGCGCACCGCGCCCCGGTCGGTGATGACCTTGGGCGTGAGGAACACCAGCAGTTCGGTCTTGGAGGCGCTGCGGCTGGTGGTGCGGAAGAGCGCGCCCAGCACGGGCACATCGCCCAGCACAGGCACCTTGGTGTTGTCGGTGCGTTCCTGCTGCTCGAAGATGCCGCCGATGACCACCGTGCCGCCGTTGTCGATCAAGACCTGGGTCTGCACCCGCTTGGTGTTGATCAGCAGACCGGCGGCGGTGGCGCCACCGATGCTGTCCTTGGCCACATCGACGCTGAGGATGATGTTGCCCTCGGGCGTGATCTGGGGCGTGACCTCGAGCTTGAGCGTGGCCTTGCGGAACTGGATCGCGGTGGCGCCGCTGGAGGTGGCGGTCTGGAATGGGATCTCGGTGCCCTGCTCGATGATGGCCTTCACCTGGTCGGCCGTGATCACGCGCGGGCTGGACACGACCTTGCCCTTGCCGTCGGCCTCGAGGGCCGAGAGCTCGAGGTTCAGGAAGCGGTTCAGGCTGGAATTGAAGAGCGAGACCGCGAAGGTCGCGGCCTCGCGGTCGTTCAGTCCCAGCGAAGGCAGGTTCACGAAATAGCTGTTGGTGCTGGCCGTGGTGGCCGTGGCGGTGGCCCCCCCTGCGGCGGGGGCGCTCTGCGTGGTGCTGGCGCCCACGCCCAGGTAATTGCCGCCGACTGCGACCCGGCCGCTGCCGATTCCCCATCCGGGCGTGCGGCCCTGGGGTTGCTCGGAGGCGCCCAGGCGCACCCCGAGTTCACGCCCGAAGGAATCGGAGGCCTCGACGATGCGTGCTTCGATCATCACCTGACGCACGGGGATGTCGATGCGAGCGATGATCACCGCGATCTCCTCCAGCTTGGAGGGTGTGTCGGTCACGAAGAGCTGGTTGGTGCGGGCCTCGAACATGAGGCTGCCGCGGGCCGACAGGGTGCGGTTGCCACCTCCCGATCCGGGGGTGCTGGCGCCCTGGCCGCCGCTGGCCTGGCCACCCTGCTGACCCGACAGGCTCTTGGCCACTTCCTCGGCCTTGGTGTAGTTGAGCTGGAAGGCCTGGGTGCGAACCGGTTCGAGCGAGGCGATCTGCTGGCGGGACTCGAGATCGAGCTTTTCCTTGGTGGCGATCTCGTCCTTGGGTGCGATCCACAGCACGGTGCCGTTCTTGCGCACGCCCAGGCCCTTGGCCTGCAGGATGATGTCGAGGGCCTGGTCCCAAGGCACGTCCTTGAGCCGGAGGGTCACGTTGCCGGTGACGGTGTCGCTGGTCACGACGTTGAAGTTGGTGAAATCGGCGATCACCTGGAGCAGGGCCCGGACCTCGATGCTCTGGAAATTCAGCGACAGCTTCTCGCCGGTGAAACCCTGGCCCTGGGTCAGCTTGTTGGGATCGATTTTCTGGGAGCGGACCTCGAGCACGAACTGCGTGTCGGTCTGGTAGGCGCTGTGCTCCCACACGCCCGTGGGTTCGATCACCATGCGCACGCGATCGCCGCTCTGCAGGCTGGTGACGGTGCGCACCGGCGTGCCGAAGTCGGTGACGTCGAGGCGGCGGCGCAGGCTCTCGGGCAGGCTGGTCTTGAGGAACTCCACCACCAGGTTCTGGCCCTGCTGCTTGATGTCGACCCCGACCTGGTTGCTGGGCAGATCGACGATCACCCGGCCCACGCCGTCCTGGCCACGGCGGAAGTCGATCCCGCGCAGCACCAGCGGCGCCGGGTTGAGGCTGTCTGCAAAACGCACCGGTGCCGCCGGCACTTGGGCCACCGCCGGGGCGGCGGACGCCGCAGCCATCGCCGGGGTGGCGCCGCCTGCGATCTGGAGGGTGAGGATGAGCGTCTTGCCCTCGAGCCGTGCGGCATAGGTGCCGGGCTGCTTGAGGCTGACGACGAGGCGCGTGCGCTCGCCGGCCTGGGCCACGCTCACCGAGCGCACATTGCCCTGGTTCATCTCGATGCTGCTGCGCTCGAGTGCGGTGCCGACGCCAGGCAGATCAATGGCAATCCGCGGGGGAGTCTGGATCGTGAAGCCTCCCGGCACCGCGGCCAGCGGCTCACTGAGCTCGATCCGCAACACGTCGGAGCTGCCCTGCTGGGTGGCTTGGATCGCCTGGATCACGTTCTCGGCCCGTGCGGTCAGCGCGCACAGAAACAAACCGAGCGCCAGGCCCGCGGCTCGCCAATGGTTCATGGTCGGCTTGCCCTCGATGCGTTCATGCTTCATTTCGACTTTTCCTGCAGCTGGAGCGTGGCAGGTCGCTCGATCCACTCGCCAGAGATGTCCTGGACAACCTCTCGCAGGGTGACCTCGGTCTCGGACACGGTCAAGATTTTCCCGAAGTTCTGGCCCAGGTAATCGCCCATCTTGACCTGGTAGAGCAGGTTGTTCACCTTCAGCAGCGCGGTCGGCTGGCTGCCGCGGGAGACGCTGCCCACCATGCTCATCGAGTCGAGCGGGTAACTCTCCAGGGGCTCCTTGCGGCGGTTCATCTCGCTGGAGAGCAGCGAGTTGGGCTGCCGCTCCTCCTGCTTGAGTGCCACCGCGAGCTTCTGGTTGCTGAAGGGCTCCACCGACTGGGCGCCCACATAGGGCTCGGGGTCATAGCGCTTGGGCGGCGTGAGCGGCTCGGCGCGAGCGCGGACTTCTCGGCGCTGCTCGTCCATCCAGACCTGCAGCTCGTCCTGCTCGGCGCTGCAGCCCCCCAGACCCGCCAGAGCCACCATCGCGGCCGAGAGGCAGAGCAGCGAACCGGCACGAGACCGCAGAAGGCGCGTCATGATTTCGCCTTCTTCGCCTTGGCGCGGGCACTGCGCTGGGTCTCGACCTCTTCGGGGTCGAGATAGCGGTAGGTTCGCGCCATGGCGTCCATGTTGAGAGCGCCCCCGGCCAAGCCCGGTGCCGCCCCGCCGCCGGCGGGTGGTCCCGCCGAGATGTTCAGGTCGTGCAGGGTGACGATGCGGGAGAGGTTGGCCACGTCGGCGGCGAAGCTGCCAATGTCGTGGTACCGGCCGCTCACCCGGATGGAGATGGGCAATTCGGCGTAGTAATCCTTCACCGCCACCTGCCCGGGGCGGAAAAGCTCGAACTGCAGACCCCGCCCGAGCCCGGCCTGGTTGATGTCGGACAGGAGGGCGTCCATCTCGGCCTTGCCGGGCAGCTGCTTCTCGAGTTGGTTGACGTATTCCTGGACCTGGATCTTCTGATTGCGCAGCTCGCCGAGGTTGGCCGCCTGACCGAGCTTGAGCCGGTAGTCGGCGCGCAACAACTGCTCGCGCTGGCGAAGGTCGTCGAGCTCGGCGTTGGTCGTGGACAGCACCAGGAACCAACCGGCCACCACCGAAGCCAGGATGGCCGCCGCGAATGCGGCCAGCTTGGGAAGCAGCGGCCATTGGCCGGGCTGCCTGGGATTGAGTTCACGGAACTGCTCCGCTGCCTGGGCAGCCCAAGCCCCGAGGTCGATATTGATGGATTCTTTGCGTGCCATGGCGCAGACCTCAGGACTTCCGCAGCGGCGCGCCGCCCGAGCCGGGCTTCGGGGTGGCCTCTGGCGTGGGGCGCTTGAGCGTCAGGTTGACCGAGAACTCGAAAAGTCGTTTCTGCTCCCGCCCAGCGGCCGGGAGCGCGGCCAGCTTGATCTCCACGAGCTCGGGGCGCTCCAGCCAGGCCGAGTTGTAGGCTGTGTTGCGCAAGAGCTCGGAAACCCGCTCGTTGGTCTGCGCGATGCCTTTGACGGCAACCACCTGCCCGTTCTGCTGGATGGCGGTCAGGTACACGCCTTCCGGGGTCTGTCGGACCAGCTCGTTGAGCAGGTGCACCGGCAGGTTGCGGTCGGTCTGCAGGTCCTCCACGGCCTGCTGCCGGGCCTTGAGGCTGTCGATCTCGGCCTTCAGCGAGGCGATGTCCTTGATTTGCGCGTCGAACTTCGCGATCTCGGTGGTCAGCCGTACGTTGCGGCCCTCTTGCGTGCCGATCATCTGCTGCAACAAGCCGAACCACAGAACCACCACGGCGATGCCCGCCAGCGCTGCCAACCCCAGGGCGGCGAAAAACGCCTTCCTGCGCAGCTGGCGGCGCTCCTCCCGGTGGGGCAGCAGGTTGATCAGGATCATGCGAGGAACCTGCGCATCGCCAGACCGCAGGCGGTGAGGTAGGCGGGAGCCTCGCGGCGCAGCTTGTTCTCGCGGACCGCCGAGCCCATCTCCATGCCCTCGAAGGGGTTCACCACCATGGAAGTGAAGCCGGTGAGCTCGGTCACCCGCTCCCTCAGGCCCGGCAGGGCCGCCGTGCCCCCGCCCAGCATCACGTAGTGGACCTTGTGGTGCGGGGTGCTGGTGAAGAAATACTGGAGCGCGCGACCGATTTCCTGGGCCAGGCTGTCGACGAAGGGCGCCAGCAAGGTGGTGTCGTAATCCTCGGGCAGGGAGTTGGACAGTTTCTTCTGCTCGGCCTCCTCGAAGGAAAAGCCGTACTGGCGCGACACCATCATCGTGAGCTGCGAGCCGCCGAAGGCCTGGTCGCGGTCATAGAGGAGGTCCTCGTCGCGCAGCACCTTGAGGCTGGTGATCTCGGCTCCGATCTCGAAGAGAGCGACCAGCGCATCGCGCCCCTGATCCGGCAGGGCCGAGACGATGCGGGTCATGGCCAGCCGCGAGGCATGGGACTCGATGTCCAACACCACCGGCTTGAGCCCCACCGCCTCCGCCAGCCCCTGGCGGTCCTGGACCCGGTCCTTGCGGGAGGCGGCGATCAGTACCTCGACATCGCCGGGTTGCGCGACGCTCGGGCCGATCACGCAGAAATCAAGGCTGACCTCGTCGAGGGAGAAGGGGATGTATTGGTTGGCCTCGGCCTCCACCTGGAGCTCGAGCTCTTCCTCGCTGAGACCCGCAGGCAGCAGGATCTTCTTGGTGATGACCGAGGACTGCGGCATGGCCAGGGCGACCCGCTTGGTGCGGGTACCGCTCTTAGCGACCACGCGCCGCACCGCCTCGACGACCTCCTCGAATTTCTCGATCTGGCCGTCGGCGATCCAGCCCTTGTCCAGGCTTTCGGAGGCGAAGCGCTCGACGACGTACCCGCCCGATGCGACCTGACTCAGCTCGACCAGCTTGACACTGGACGAACTGATGTCCAGTCCGATGAGGGGGGCCTGCCTGTTGCCGATGAACCCGTCAAGAAAACCCACGCTCTCCTCTCCAGCGGCACGGCTGTTAGTTAATCTTTTCAATGCTAGCAGCAAAGTCTTTGCTGACCGGCTGTCTTCCGGTTTTCTGACACATGCTGCCTTGGGAGAAATCGCGAGCGGGCGGCAGGCCGCAACCCTCTCAAGCCCCCGGGGGAGACCAGCAGGCGGTGATGGCGGCTGGGCCCGCACCCAGGCGGCCCACAGGACGGCAGGCCTGAGGGCCCTTCCTATAATCTTCGCTTGCTGGCCGCCAACCCATGAGCGCCAAAGAACGCCCACCTCCCCCCCCACCGTCTGCGCCCTCCCCCCACCGACATCCTTTCGGGCTGTCGGGCTGGGTCTACTGGCCCTTGCGGACACTTGCCGGTCTGTTTGGGCTCTTCGCTGCCGCGGCGCTCGGCGGGCTCGCGCTGGTCGCGATGGCGCTGGCGCTGGCCTACCCCAACCTTCCCGAAATCAGCGGGCTGACCGACTACCGGCCCAAGCTGCCGATGCGCATCTTCTCGTCCGACGAGGTGCTGCTCGGTGAATTCGGTGAGGAGCGGCGCAAGTTCATGCCGATCCAAGAGATCCCGGAGGTGGTGCAGAACGCCGTGCTCGCCATCGAGGATGCGCGCTTCTACTCTCACCACGGTGTCGACTACATCGGCATCGCCCGCGCCGGCCTGGCCAACGTCGGCGAGTCCCGCAGCCAGGGCGCCTCGACCATCACGATGCAGGTGGCGCGCAATTTCTACCTGCCCACCGAGAAGACGCTGAGCCGCAAGATCTACGAGATCCTGCTGGCCTTCAAGATCGAGCGCCAGCTGAGCAAGCCGCAGATCCTGGAGATCTACATGAACCAGATCTACCTCGGCCAGCGGGCTTACGGCTTCGGGGCGGCGTCCGAGGCCTATTTCGGCAAACCGCTGAAGGACGTGACGGTGGCCGAGGCGGCCATGCTCGCCGGCCTGCCCAAGGCGCCCTCGGCCTACAACCCCTTTGCCAACCCCAAGCGGGCGCGGCAGCGGCAGCAGTACATCATCGACCGGATGTTCGAGAACGGCTACATCACCGAGGAAGAGGCCGACACGGCCCGGGTGCAGCCCCTGATCTACCGCAAGAACAACCTCGTGCCCCTGCATGCGGACTATGTGGCCGAGGCCGCCCGGCAGCTGATCTTCAGCCAGTACGGCGAAGACGCCTACAGCCGCGGCCTGAACGTCTACACCAGCGTGAACTCGGTCGAGCAGGAAGCGGCCTACCGGGCCCTGCGGCGCGGCGTGATGGACTACGAGCGGCGCCAGGTCTACCGCGGCCCCGAGGCCTATGTCGAGCTGCCCGCGGACCCCAAGGCGCTTGACGCCGCGGTGGCCGAGGCGCTGGACACCCACCCCGACAACGACGACATCCGGGCCGCCGTGGTGCTGGCGGCCGACCCCAAGCAGGTGCAGGCCGCGCTGCAGAACGGCGACACCCTCACGATCACCGGCGAAGGCCTCAAGCCCGCCACCTCCGGCCTCTCGCCCAAGGCCAACCCCAAGGTGCAGATCCGCCGCGGCGCGGTGATCCGGGTGATCCGGGGCGCCAAGGACAGCTGGTCGATCACGCAGCTGCCCGAGGTCGAGGGCGCGATGGTCTCGCTGGATCCCCGCAGCGGCGCGATCCGCAGCATGGTCGGCGGCTTCGACCACTCCAAGAGCAAGTTCAACCGGGCCCTGCAGGCCTGGCGCCAGCCGGGCTCGAGCTTCAAGCCCTTCATCTACTCGGCCGCGCTGGAGAAGGGTTTCACGCCCGCCACCATCGTGAACGACGCGCCGCTGTTCTACGACGCCACGAGCACCGGCAGCCAGCCCTGGGAGCCGAAGAACTACGACGGCACCTTCGAGGGACCGATGCCGCTGCGCCGGGCCCTGGCGAAGTCCAAGAACATGGTGTCGATCCGCATCCTGGAGTCCATCGGCACCTCCTATGCCCAGGAGTGGATCACGCGCTTCGGCTTCGAGGCCGAGAAGCACCTGCCCTACCTGCCCATGGCCCTGGGCACGGGCTCGGTGACGCTCATGCAGATGGCCACCGGCTATGCCGTGTTCGCCAACGGCGGCTACCGGGTCGACCCCCAGTTGGTGACCCGCGTGACCGACAACCGGGGCCGCATCGTGGCCCAGACCCAGCCTGCGGTGCTCGACGAAACCGTGCGCGCCATCGACGAGCGCAACGCCTTCCTCATGAGCAGCCTGCTGCAGGAGGTCACCCGCAGCGGCACGGCCGCGCGCGCCCAGGCCACCCTCAAGCGCCCCGACCTCTACGGCAAGACGGGCACCACCAACGACTCCCAGGACGCCTGGTTCGCGGGCTACACCGCCACACGCGTGGCGGTGGTCTGGATGGGCTACGACCAGCCGCGCAAGCTCGGCGACCGCGAAACCGGCGGCGGCCTGGCCCTGCCGGTGTGGATCGACTACATGGGCACGGCCCTCAAGGGCGTGCCGGTGCTCGAGCCCACCGCCCCCCCGGGGGTGGTCGATGTCGGCGGCGAGTGGTACTTCGAGGAATACGGCCCGGCCCACGGCGTCACCCGGCTCGGGAATGAAGCCGCGACCCCGGCCGCAGCGCCGGCGCCCAGCCCGGCGGAGGCCGAGCGCAAGAGCATCCTCGACCTGTTCCGGCAGTAGGGCCTGCGCCCGAAACCCGCCGGGAAGATCAAACAGCGGCGTCGAAGCTCAGGGGCTGCGCCGCCTGCTCGCTGGCGCAGGCCGAGAGCGTGGCGAGGAACTCGTCGCCGCTCTTGGTGTCGCGCCAGGCGCCCGCCGCGTAGCGGTAGTGGAAGCCCCCGCGGCGCGCCGCCAGCCAGATCTCCTGCAGCGGCGGCTGGGTGTTGACCACGATCTTGCTCCCGCCCGGCAGGCTCAGTTCCAGCAGCCCGCCGGTGCGGGCGGCGTCGATGTCGACCACATCGTCCTCCAGCCAGCGGTCCACCTGCGACTCGATGCCGGCAAGCAACTGCTGCGCGAGCGCGTGGTAGGCGCTGTCGCTCAGGCGCTCGGGCGGGGTCGGCGTGCTCATCTCTAGAATCCGTTCATGACTTCGAAGCGCACGATTCTAGGCAGGGCCCTCACCACGATCGCTGTGGGTGCTTCGCTGTCCCTGCTGCTGGCGGCCTGCGGTCAGCGCGGCCCGCTCTACCTGCCGGCGCCCCCCGCGCCCAAGGCCGGACCGGCCGCGGCGCCACCCGCCGCTGTGCCAGTGGCGGCCCCCACTCCCATCCTGGCCCCGGAAGCGCCCAAGACCGCGCCGACCGCGTCCACGCCTGCCGCCCCAGCCTCGGCGCCCCGCGCCCCATGAGCCCACCGGAGCACCCCTGGCGCGACGCTCGGCGCTCACCGCCAGAAAGACGCCCTTGAAAGACGATGACGCCACGCTGCCGGGCGACCCCTTCATGGCCTACCGGGGCGACACCCTCTTCATCGACGGCTGCGCCGCCCCCGACCTGGCGGCCCGCTTCGCCACGCCGCTCTACGTCTATTCCCGCGCCGCCATGCGCGCCGCACTCGGCCCCTACCAACGGGCGCTGGCCGGCCGCGCCCACCTCATCTGCTATGCGATGAAGGCCAATTCCAGCCTGGCCGTGCTGCAGACCTTCGCCGCACTCGGCTGCGGCTTCGACATCGTCTCGGGCGGCGAGCTCGAGCGCGTGCTGGCCGCCGGCGGCGATCCGGCCAAGGTGGTGTTCTCCGGTCTCGGCAAGACCCGCGCCGAGATGCGGCGCGCGCTCGAGGTGGGCGTGAAATGCTTCAACGTCGAGAGCGAGGCCGAGCTGGAAACCCTGTCCGAGGTGGCCACAAGTCTCAACCGGCGCGCGCCGGTCAGCCTGCGCGTCAACCCCGATGTGGACGCCGGCACCCACCCCTACATCTCCACCGGCCTGAAGGGCAACAAGTTCGGCATCGCCCATGACCGGGCCGTGGCCGCCTACCGGCGCGCCGCGCAGCTGCCGGGTCTGGCGGTGGTGGGCATCGACTGCCACATCGGCTCCCAGATCACCGAGATCGCGCCCTACCTCGACGCCCTCGACCGCCTGCTCGACCTGGTGGAGACCGTGGAGGCCGAGGGCCTGCGCCTGCAGCACCTCGACCTGGGCGGCGGCCTGGGCATCCGCTACACCGACGAGGCCCCACCCGCCGCCGACGCGCTGATCGCCGCGCTGCTGGCGCGTCTGGACGCCCGCGGCCAGGGCGGGCGGGAGCTGCTGTTCGAGCCGGGCCGCTCGCTGGTCGGCAACGCCGGCGTGCTGCTCACCGAGGTGCTCTACCTCAAGCCCGGCGAGGCCAAGAACTTCTGCGTGGTCGATGCCGCCATGAACGACCTGATGCGCCCGGCCCTCTACGAGGCCACCATGGGCATCGTGCCGGCGCGGCGGCGCGATCTGCCGGCGGTGGTCTGCGACGTCGTCGGCCCCGTCTGCGAATCCGGCGACTGGCTGGGCCGGGACCGCTTGCTGGGGGTCGAGGCGGGCGACACGCTCGCGGTGCTCAGCGCCGGCGCCTACGGCATGAGCATGGCCAGCAACTACAACACCCGCCCGCGCGCGGCCGAGGTGATGGTGGACGGCGACCAGGCCTGGCTGATCCGCGAGCGCGAGACGGCCGCCGGCCTCTTCCGAGGCGAGACGCTGCTGCCAGGCTGAGCGGCTGCGGGGCCTGGCGCCCCACCCGCTCAGACGCGCTCGGTGGCGCCGCCCAGGCGCACCGGCCTGCTTCACCGACCCCGAGGCGTGGTCGGGCGCGGTGACCCCGACCCCTCAGGGCGCGCGGGGGGCCGGCTCCAGGCACACCGGCCCGTACCAGGCCAGGGCCTCGCCGCCGGTGTTGTCGGCATCGGTCATCAGCGCCACAGCCACCAGCGCGCCGGGCGGCTCGCCGTAGGCGGCCTGGAAGTCGGCCGCGATGTCGCGCCGGTAGCTGCGCCACTGGTTCAGGTGCGCAGACCCCGACTCCAGCACGATCTTGCGGATGCGGTCCGTGCGCGGGTTGGTGATCACCTCGCCCACCGGCGCGCTGGCATCCCACACGTACATCAAGGTGGCGAACGGCGGCCGCTCCCCCGTCACCGCCGCGGCCAGCTCGAACAGGGCCTGGTTGCGGGCTGAGAGCCGCGCGGCATCGCCCTCGAAAGCCAGCACCAGCCGGGCCGCCGCATCCTCGGTGTGGCGCTGGCGCACATCGGCGCCGGGGGTCAGGGCCGGCACCTTCCAGGAAAAAGCCAGCGCGCCGAGCTCGGCCGGCTCCACCCTCATCGCATGGCGCAACAGGCTGGCCGAGGCCGCCGCCTGCGCCCGCACGCTGCGGTTGCCCGCCTCCAGGGTGTAACGGGTTTCAATCTTGCCCGGCAGGCGCTGGGGCCGCCAGCGCGGCACGCAGGTCTGGGCCCTCGGCGTCCCACCAGCGACCGTGCTGGCAACGCGCCCGAAGGCAGAGGCGCCGGTGCTACCCACTTTACTGGTGCCCTCCGCCGTGCCGGCCACACCTGTGGCTCCACCGGCAACGGCCCCGGAGGGTGCCCCCCCCGCGGCGCCCATACCCACCGTACCGGCATCGCTGCTCACGGCAGACACCGCGACCGCCACGGGCTGGGGCGCGGCCAGCCCATCCGCCTCATCGGTCGGCGGCGGCGACGCACAGGCGCCCAGGAGCAGTGTCAAGGCCATGAGGCGCCAGCCGGCGCACGATGCGCGAGACCCCGACTGGCCACCCAGCGCCCCGTCCCCAGACTGTGCTGATGCAACAAATGGACCGGGAGGGGTGGAAGAGGCTTTCATGACCGCCATTGTCCAAGAGCGCGCCTGAGCCGGGCGCGCATAAAAAAAGGCGCCCCGCAGGGCGCCTTGGTTCAACCCGGGAGGATTGATCAGAAGTTGTGGCCGATGCCGAAGGCGAAATCGGATTCCTTGCCGGCAGCGGTCGCTGCGTCGCCATCACGCTGGGTGAAGACGCCATAGAGCTGAGTGCGCTTGGACAGGGCATAGCGCACCGAGACGCCATACTTCTCCAGATCGAGGTCGCCCGTCGAGCGCTTCTGGGTGGCCTCGGTGTACTGGGCACGGAACTCGAACGCGCCGAACGGAACCATCACGCCTACGTTGTAGGCGTTGTGATCTTGCTTCAGACCACCGACCAGCACCAAACCGGCGTTGCCGCCGAAATCGCTGGTGTCCTGATAGCTGGCCAACAGAGTAGCCATGCCGAAGTTGTAGGAAGCGCCAAAGGTCATCACTTCGTTGTAGCTGCCAACCGGGTCACGGTCGTAAGACTCATACGACAGACCAGCCTTCAGCGGGCCGGCCGCGTAGGTGGCCATCACACCTTGTTGGCGAGCCGTCGCGCCTTCGCCAGCCGCCATCAAGACACGGGCCTGGAAGCCGCTGAAATTCGGCGTGGTGTAGGTCACGGCGTTGTCCACGCGGGTGCCGAAGTTCTGGTACAGCGGGCGGCCAGAACCTGCGTACTGGGTGTCAACGATCTGCAGTTCGCCTTCGGCCGAGATGTCGCCGACGAAGGTGTTGATTTCGCGGGTCATGCCTTGTTGGCGGCCGAGGCGAATTTCACCCAGGCTGGTCGAGCTGATACCCACCCAGGCCAAGCGGCTGAACAGCCTCGCGGGGGAGGTAGCGCTGCCAGAGGTCCCCGACGCGGCCGATGCCGTGGCACCCTCGCCGGTGCTGAGGTCGATGCCCGACTCGATCACGAAGTTGGCCTTCAAGCCACCACCGAGGTCCTCGGAACCCCTGAGGCCCCAACGCGATCCGCCGATGGGATCGGCACCGTTGGAGCCGCTGCCGCCGCTCATGCGAGTAACGTCATCACCGTTGTTGAGCTTGGTGTAGGCGATCGAGGTGTCCAGGCGGCCATAGAGCGTCACCGACGACTGGGCCGAGGCGGCGCCGGCAAGGGTGCCGAGCACGGCAAGGGCGATGGCTGATTTCTTCATGAAGTCGATCTCCGGTTGTGAACGAAAGAGGCACTTGTTCGGGTTTCCGGCAGCTTGC
>CAISYQ010000277.1 GCA_903889735.1 uncultured Methylibium sp. | reverse complement strand
GCGGGGACATGGCGGATCCCGAGTTGGGTGGTCAGGTGGCCTTGCTGGTCGTAGAAGACTGCGAGCTTCCAGCGGCGCATCAGGTCGAGGTAGGAGCCGCCGGTCAAGATCAGCTTGATCTGGCCCTTGCGCTCGGCCAGAAGACGCTGCGCCTGATTGAGCTGTGTGGTGTCACGCGCGTCGATGAACAAGAGCGGACGCGACAGCGACACGACCTCCAGCGGGTTGACCCGGGTGCCGGGGGCCACAATGACCCGGCCATCGGCGTCGGTTATGGGGTAGGGCACTTCGATGCTCGGGTCGAAGTGGAAGCTTCTTGCCCGCGTGGTTTTGGTGATGCCGGCCACCGGTTCGGGTTGCTCGACTTCGCGGCGGATGCGGGCCTGGCTGTCGCGCTGCAGGCGATCCAAGCCGCCACTCATCTGCATCTCGCGCAGCTTGGACTGGATCACCTCGATCAGACTGGGCTCGGTGATGGGAGAGACCGGGCCGATCACGCCGAGGTCGCGGGCTTGTGCGCAGTGAATGGCAAGCGATATCACCGCGACCGCCATGCGCAGTGTGGCGCTGCGGGCGTTGGCTTGCCACTGCTGGCCTGAGCGCCCCGGCGTTTGCAGATTGGGCATGAACTCAGAACAGCGCATGAGCCCGTCCGATGATTTGGGAGAGCGATACCCAGCCGGTGAGTGCGTAGCGGGAATCCAGACTGTCCAGGTGTGGGGCACGCACGTAGTAGGAGCCGTCGGGTAGCGTGCCGGTAGGCCCGGGTTCGAGCGCGTTTCCTTGTCGGCTCACCGACTTGGCTTTGCCCACGGGGTAGCAGTTCACAAAATACTCCCCGTCGACCCGGGTCACTTCGTCGCCGGGCATACCGGCGAGCACTTTGACGAAGGTGGCGCCGGTTTTGTAGGGGCCGCCGCCCATCCACCGAAATGCCACGTAGTCGCCGCGAGCGGGTTGCACCCCCCGGTGGATCAGGAAGAACCGGGCTGGCAGGCTCTCGGTGACGTTGAGCCCCAGGGTGTAGTGCGCGTCGAACCACGCGGTGGTTGCCGCTGCCACCAGGTACACCAGGCTCCAGCGTTGCAGGTGCCGGACCAGTCGACGGCGAAAGGCCGCACCATCGAAGCGTTGCCAGATTGCCTGAGGGGTGAAGGAGCGAAACGCATCGATCCGGCTTGTCAGTACCGTGACGGGTGCTGGGGTAGGTGACGGGGTGAATGCAGCTTCAGGAGCTGCTGGCAGGTTGGCAATCATGGGCGCGGCTCCAGGCCGAGCCGCAAGCGCACTGCCGGCGTCAGATCCACCAGTTGGGCACCGGAGCCCAGTACTGCACCACGCACCAGCACCAGGCAGCCGCATTCCTCGGGCAGTGTGTCGATCAGCTTGCTGAGCTCGGCACCGAAGATGGCCGCCCGCTGGATAGCCAGAATGCGCTCGGCATCTCCACTGTCGCGTTTGACGAGTACCGCAGCGACCTGGGCTTCCTTGAGCCGGTAGAGTTCAGCCACATCCAGCGTCCCGAAGGTGGGCTTCTGGTTGTGCTGCATCCATAGTGCAGCGCCTGCTACGATCGCCAGGCTCACCGCCGCGTTGATGGCGATCAGTCGAGCCGCGTCGAGTCGGGTCATGTCAGCCCCCTGTCCTTCAGAACGGCTTCGATAGCCTGGGGTACGGTCATGCCAGCGTCGCGCTTGGCGTTGATGGCGCCAAAATCCTCCGCCCGGCTGCTGAAGAGCAGCAGGGTGTACGGGTCGACAATCAGGCGGCCGATGCCGTTGCCGGCCGGTGAGTGGATGAAGACCTCGGAGAAT
>CAISYQ010000276.1 GCA_903889735.1 uncultured Methylibium sp. | reverse complement strand
GGCGCCCTGGCTGGATCGCACCCCCTCCGGGGCCGCGGCATGAGGACCGAGGTGCATGAGGGCCCGGACGATTTCGCGGCGCTCCGCGGCGATTGGCGGGAGCTGGAATCCCGCGCCCTTGAGCCCAATGCCTACCTCTCGGCGCGCTTCATTCTGCCGGCCCTGAGCTGCCTGCCGGGGCCGCCGGCCTGGATCCTCACCGTTTGGGACCAACCCGGATCTTGTGGGGGCCGGGGGGTGCTGCGCGGGCTGGGGGTGTTCCAGTCGGCCGGACCGCGGCTGCGCTTTCCGCTCGGCCATGCCCTGACCTACGGCTCGGTCCACTCCTACCTCAGCGGTTTTCTGCTCGACGCCGACCGGGCCCTGCCGACCCTGCACGCCATGCTCGACGCGCTGGCGCGCCGCACTGGCGGCCTGGCCCTGAAGGACCTGCCAGCGGCGGGTGCGACCGCGCAGTTGCTGCGCGGTGTGGTGGCGGAGCGCGGCGGCACCTGGCATGAGGACGCCGGGGTGGAGCGCGCCTGCATCGACCTGGGCGTCGGGAATGCGGCGCGCTGGCGCAGCCATGTTTCCACGTCCCGGCTCAAGGGTCTGGAGCGGCAGTGGCGCAAGCTCGGCGAGGTGGGCGAGCCTGGCTGGCGCTACCTTCGCGGCGAGGCCGTGTCGGACGACCGCCTGGAGCGCTTCCTGGCGCTCGAACACGCCGGCTGGAAGGGCCAGGCGGGGACCTCGCTGCGGTCAGACCCCCGGCAGGAGGCCTTCTTCCGGGGCATGACCGCGGGATTCCGGGCCGACGGCGACCTGTTCTTCACCGAGCTCCTGCTGGACGGCCAGGCGATCGCCTCCAGCTGCAACCTGTGCTCGGGGACCGACGGCTTCTCCTTCAAGGTCGCCTTCGATCCCCGTTTCGCGAAGTACGGGCCGGGCCTGCTCAACGAGCTCGGATTCCTCAAGGCCCTGGAGCAGGGCGTGGACCGGTTTCGTTTCATCGACAGCGGCGCGGCGCCCGGCTCCTTCATCGAGGAGCTCTGGCCCGACCGCGTCCCCCTCTACGCCGGCGCCGTCGCGCTCGGACGCATCTCGCGCTCCGCCGCCCGCGCGGCGGATGCCCTGTCCCGCACCCGGCGCCGGCTCTTCCCCGGGGCGGCCCAGCGACCGGCCGCTGCATGAGTCCACCGGACCGCTCCAGCGCAAGCCCTCATTCCCAGCGCGAGATGGCCCCATGACCAACCTGCCACTTCCTCACAAGACGCACCCCGACGCGGTCGTGTTCTCCTGCCTGGGCGGCTCCCAGGGCGATCTCGGCGTGGTCCGCACCCTGGGCCGCATGGGCGTGCGGGTGGTGCTGGTCAGCGAGGGGGAGGGCGGTGCATCGGCCCATTCGCGCTTCGTCAGCGAACACCACCGCATCGCCAGCTTCGCCGATGCCCCGGCCGTCTTCAAGGTGCTCCGGGGGATCGCGGTGGCGAACCGGGTGGCGGGCAAGCCGGTGCTTTTCCCCACCGCGGACCCCGACCTCGACTTCGTCACCCAGCACCGCGACCGGCTCGCCAAGGATTTCCTGATCGTCAATCCCGAGCAGTCGATCGTGGCGCAGTGCCTGGACAAGGCCCGCTTCCTGGCCTTCGCACAGGCGCACCACTTTCCCGTGCCCGACACCTGGTGCCCCGAGCGGGCAGCGGAGATCGAGGAGATCGGCCGCATCGCCCGCTTCCCCCTCATCCTCAAGCCGGCCTTTCCGCCGAGCTGGAGCCGCGAGCCGCTGGCCAGCCTGGTGCAGCAGAAGAAGGCCCTGACCGTGCAGACCCCGCAGGAGCTGACCGCCTGCTACCGGCGCATCGCCGCCATCGATCCCCGGGTCGTCGTGCAGGACTATGTGCCGGGCCGCGACGATCGGCTGTACTCGCTGCATGTCTACATGGACCGGCAATCCCGGCCGCTGGCCTGGTTCACCGGCCGCAAGCTGCGCACCTACCCCACCTATGCGGGCATCGGCTGCTTCGTGGAGAGCGTGGTGGTGCCGGAGATCATCGAGCCGGGCCTGGCGATGCTGCGCCGCGTGGGCTACACCGGCTTCGCGCTGCTGCAGTTCAAGCGCGATGAGCGCGACGGCAGCTTCAAGCTGCTGGAGATCAACCCGCGCAGCAGCTCCTGGAACCTGCTGGCGGCAGCCTGTGGGGTGAACCTGCCCCATGTCGCCTACCTCGATGCGATCGGCGAGCCTCCGGCATCACCGCCTGCGCAGCGCGAAGGCGTGAAGTACCTCTTCTTCGACAACGACCTGCGGGCCTTCCTCGATTACCGCCGCCACGGCGACATCACCACCTGGCAGTGGCTCGCCTCGCTGCGCGGGCCCAAGGTCTACCAGCTGTTCGCTGCCGACGATCTCGGTCCCTTCTTGCGGGATGTGGAGGCCAAGGGCCAGCGGGTCTGGCGCAAGCTCGGGCGTTGGCTGTTCGCCCTCACGGCGCCGCTGCGGGGCCACGGCGACCAGCCACGCTGAGCGGCTCTTGACCATGGCGCAGGGGGCGGGTCCACCCCGCCGCTGCCCGCTTCAGGCCGGCTTCAGGGGCGGGGCGCCCGGATCGCGCTCTTGGGCCGGAAGGCCTTGCACACGCCCTCGTCGCATTCGAGGTAGGGACCGCCGATCAGGTCGATGCAATAGGGCACCGCGGCGAAGATGCCCGGGGCCGGCGGACTGGCGTCGGGCAGCCCCTGCAGGGTTTCGGCGATCGACTTCGGTTGGCCCGGCAGGTTGATGATGAGCGCGCGGCCCCGGATCACCGCCACCTGCCGGCTCAGGATCGCAGTCGGCACGAAGCGCAGTGAGATCTGGCGCATTTGCTCACCGAAACCCGGCATCTCCCTGTCGGCCACCGCCAGCGTGGCCTCGGGCGTGACGTCGCGCAGGGCAGGGCCGGTGCCACCCGTGGTGAGTACCAGGTCGCAGCATTCCATGTCCACCAGTTCGGCCAGGCTGGCGCTGATGCCCACCCGCTCGTCCGGGATCAGCCGGGTGACCCAGGTGATGGGGTTCTTCAGCGCCTTCGACAGCCAGGCCTGCAGGGCCGGGATGCCCTGGTCCTGGTAGACGCCGCTGGAGGCGCGGTCGCTGACCGACACCAGGCCGATCCGCACCGCCTCGAAGGCGGCGTCGGGCGCCGCGGGCTCGGTTGTTGCGGCCGGCACCCCGGCGGTTTCATTCAAGGGTTCAGTCATTGAAGTCGTCCTCCGCCTCGGGATCGGCATCGGCATCCGAGACGGCCCCACCGCGCCGGCCGCTGCCGGCATCGAGCGTGGTGCGCAGCAGCTGGAACAGCTCGCGGTAGGCGCGGCCGTGGCGGGGTGCGCCACCCGGCGGCTGCGGGGCGGCGGCCGCGTCCTTGCGGGCGCTGCGCACCAGGTTGCGGAGCTGCTGGATGTCGGTCTGCGGGTGCTG
>CAISYQ010000275.1 GCA_903889735.1 uncultured Methylibium sp. | reverse complement strand
GTGTTGCGCCCCGGGCAAACACCCCCGTGGCCGGCGTCACCGGCCTGAGCACCGCGCAGGCGATGCAGGAGGCGAGCTACGCCGGCTGGGACTTCGCGTCGGTCCCCCTCTGGCGGATCACCGCCGGCGCCGGCTATCCTGGCTTGGTGGGCGTCACGCCGCAGCGCAAGGTCAGGCTGCCGGTGCACGATGAGCTCGAAGCCATCGCCGATCTGGAGGTGGCACTGCTGGAAATGGACGATGGGGTCCATGACCCGGTCCAGAAGCTGACCCAGGACCTGGAGCAGGATCTGGCCCTCGACTCGGCCCTGGACCTGAGCCCCGACCTGGCCCTGGCGTCGACCGAGGCGAGCGCTGAGCCGTCCACCCAGGAGTCCACCACCGAGGAGTCCACCGCCCAGGATTCGAGCGCCCTGGTCCCGGGGGCTACATCGACCACCACGCTGGGGGGTGGCAAGCTGCTCAAGGTGGTGGCAGGGGGCGTGAAGCTGCCCGCCACCACCGAGCTGGTTCCCGGCGGCACGCCTTGATGGGACCCCCACACCAACGCAGCCGCGATCGAGTGGCGTGCTGCGCCATGCCACCGGACTTTCCATGAACTGCTGCCCCGTTCAAGCCCCGACCCACCTGGGCCACCCGGCCCATCCCACCCGCCTGGCAACCCTCGCCAAGCCGGGGGGGCTGGTCACCGCCGCGACCCTGGTGGTCAGCGTGGTGGGCCTTTGGGCCGCCCCCGGCGCCCGCGCCGCCGATGGCCCCCCGCCCGACGCCGGCTCGCTGCTGCGGGAGCTCCCGCCGCCGCCCCCCGCTACCGCCCCAGCCCGCAAGCCCGGCCTGCGCGTGGCACCTGGGCCGGACGGGAAGCTGCCCGATAGCGCGCCCTTCGAGGTGCGGAAACTGCAGATCAGCGGCCACACCCGCTTCGACACCGCGACCCTGCACGCCCTGGTGGCCGAGGCCGAGGGCCAGCGCCTGACCCTGAGGCAGCTCGACGCCTTCGTCGGCCGCATCACCGCCTTCTACCGCCAGGCCGGCTACCCGCTGGCGCAGGCCCTGATCCCGGCCCAGACTGTGAGCGAGGGTGTGTTGCGCATCGAGGTGATCGAGGCCCGCTTCGGCACGGTGAGCGTGGACAACCGCAGCCGGGTCGCCACGCCCCTGCTGCAGGACACCCTGGGCGCCCTGCGCCCGGGCGAGGTCGTCACCCAGGCCGTGCTGGAGCGCAGCCTGCTGCTGCTCTCCGACCTGCCCGGCGTCGATACGGCCTCGCTGCTGCGCCCGGGTGAGGCGGTGGGCAGCTCCGACCTGGTCGTGCGGGTCGAGCCCGGCGCCGGCTTCAGCGGCCGCTTGACGGCCGACAGCCACGGCAACCGCTACACCGGCAACGCACGCCTGTCGGCCGACCTGAACCTCTACAACCCGCTGGGGCGCGGCGATGTGCTCAGCGTCTTCGCGCTCAGCTCGGGCGCGCGGATGAAGGACGGACGCCTGAGCTACGAGGCCCCGCTCAACGGCCAGGGCACCCGGCTGTCCGGCAGCGTGTCGGCCCTGAGCTACCAATTGGGCGACAGCGCCGCCGATCTGCAGGCCCATGGCACGGCCCGGGTGGGCAGCCTGGTGCTCAGCCACCCGCTGGTGCGCAGCGAGGCCTTCAGCCTGCGCGCCATGGCCCAGATCGAGCGGACCACCCTGCGTGACCATGTGGACAGCACCGGCATCCGCAACGACCGGCATGTCGGCCTGGCCACGCTGGGGCTGTCGGGCGACCGGACCGATGGCGGGGCCTGGGGCGGCGTCAGCGGCTGGAGCCTGGGCGCGACGCGCGGGCGGGTTGGCTTCGACGATGCGGCGGCTGAGTTGGCCGACGCCGGCAGTGCCGCCACCCAGGGCCGCTTCACCCGCTGGAACCTCTTTGCCTTGCACTACCAGCCGCTCCGGCCGGGCACCCTGTTGGTGCTGTCGCTGAGCGCGCAGCGCGCCAACGGCAACCTCGACAGCTCGCAGCGCTTCTCGCTGGGCGGACCGACGCGCGTGCGGGCCTACCAGGGCGGCAGCCAGTCGGGCGACAGCGGCCAGCGCGTGAGCCTGGAGCTGCGCCAGGCGGTGGCGGCGCTGCCGGGCGCCTCGACGGCGGCGGGCCAATGGCAGGCGGTGGTGTTCATCGACAGCGGCCATGTGCGGATCAGCCAGCGCCCCTGGAGCGCGGGCCCCAACGGCGCCACCCTGCAGGGCGCGGGCCTGGGCCTGAACTGGGCCGGCCCTGACGCCTGGAACCTGCGCACCAGCGTGGCCCATCCCATCGGCAGCACGCCCGAGGGCATCGACCGCGCCACCCACGCCTGGGTGGAGCTGTCGCGCGGGTTCTAGGCCGGCAGGCCCCGCGGCCGCTCATGAACGCACCGGATGTGAGCCCCGAACTCGCCGCCTGCTTCGAGCAGGGGCTGGCGAGGATGGAAGCGCAGGACTGGCCGGCCGCGCGCGCGGCCTTCACCCGCGGCCTGGCGCTGGACGCGCGGCGCCGCGGGCTGTGGCACAACCGGGCCTGGTGCCAGCTGCAGCTGGGCGAGCTGGCTGCGGCGCAGGCCGATCTGGAATCGCTGCTGCAGCTGGAGCCCGGCCACGCGCCAGGTCTGGCGCTGCTGGGGCGGGTGCGGCTGGCCCAGGGCGACACCTTGCGGGGCGCCGCGCTGCTGGCGCGTGCCCAGGCCGCCGATCCCGAGGACGGCGAGATCGCCCGCCAGGCCTTGCGCGCCGCGCTGCTGCAGCCCGGCGCGGAGCGTGACGCCGCCGCGCTGGCGCTGGCGCTGGCCCGCCGGGGCCAGCTCGACGAGCCGGCCGCGCAAGAGCTCTCAAAGGTGCTGGCGCTGGCCGAGGACGGATTCGCCATCCACCAGCGGTTCTGGGCCGGGCTGTGCCAGCTGCCCCAGGCCGAGGCCTGGATGTTCGAGGCCTGGACGCAGTTCTGCGCCGTGCACAACCTGCCGATGGAGACCGCGGTGGCCGCCGCGCTGTGGCGCCAGCGCCATCCCGGCGATGCCGGTGCCCATGACGCCCTGATCCGCGCCCTCACGGCGCTGGGGGATCATGGCGCGGCGCTGTCGTTCGTGTCTGAACGCTGGGACCTGGGCGGCGACCGCAGCGCCGCGGTGGCGCTGTTGGTGAACCAGACCCTCCTGCCCGCCAAGGACGCGATGCTGGTGATCAGCGCAGAGCTGGAGCGCCGTCCGGGCGACGCCGCGCTGTGGGAACTGCGCGGCCAATTCAACACCAAGCTCGGTTTGGCGCAGCAGGCGCTGGACGACTTTCGGCAGGCGCAGGCGCTGAGGCCCTGCCGGCGCCACCGGCTCCTGGTGGCCTGGGCCCGGGCGCTGCTCAAGCGCCACGACGAGGCCTTGGCGATGGTCGAGGCCGAGGTTGAACCCGAGCCCGAGATCGAGGTCCCGGCCGGCGCGGCCAATCTCTTCGAGAGGGCCATGGCCTTGCAAGTGGTTGGGCAGATCCGGCTGGCACAGCGCCGGCTGCCGCAGGCAGAGTCGGCCTTCCGTGAGGCCTTCGCGCTGACTGGTGCGGGGGAGAACGCCCATGGCCTGGCCTGGACCCTGCTGACGATGGGCCGCTATGCCGAAGGCTTTGCGCTGTGGCTGCGTCACCCCGGCAGCGGAAGGCCGGCCAACGACCGCCACCGCGCCTTGGCCCAGGGCGCGCGGCCCTGGGGCGGTGACCTGTCTCTGGCGGTGGGCCGGCGGCTGCTGGTGACCACCGAGAACGGCATCGGCGACACCTTCCAGTTCGCCCGCTTCCTGCCCTGGCTGCAGGCCCAGGGCGTGCAGGTTTGCCTGTACACCCATGCCCGCACCGGCGCCCTGCTGCAGACCCTGGACCCGCCCATCCGCGTGCTCGAACCCGATGCGCCCATGCCCGCGGCCGACCTGGTGTGCAAGATCATGGACCTGCCGGCCCTGCTGGGCGTCACGCTGGAGGACATCGGGCGCTGCGGGCCGGCGCACTGCCTGCGGGTGAGCGATGCCGAGCGCCAGGCCATGGCGCAGCGCCTGGGCCCGCGCCGCGGCCTGCGCGTGGCGCTGGCCTGGCGCGGCACGCGCCAGGCGTCGGAGGAGCGCAGCATCGAGCTGGCGCAGCTGGCCGCACTCGACCTGCAGGGGGTGGAGTGGTTCAGCCTGCAGCAGGAACTGGTGGGGGACGAGGCCGAGGCCGCCCGCCGCATGGGCCTGCGGCACGAGGGCTGGAGCTTCTCGGAGGCGGCGGCGGCGCTGCTGAACATGGACGCCGTGGTCTCGATCGACACGGTGTTCTGCCACCTCGCCGGCGCGCTGGGGGTGCCGGCGATGATCCTGCTGCCGGTGTTCGCCGACTGGCGCTGGGGCGTGCAGGACCCGACCACGCCCTGGTATCCGCAGGCACGGCTGTACCGGCAGCAGGGCCCGGCGGACTGGCGCGCGCCGCTGGCCGAGATCGCCCAGGCGCTGACGCGCCGCGCGGCGCAGGACCCTTCCGCTCAGGCGTCGCTGAGCCGCGCGTCCAGCTGACGTTGGACCTGCATTTCGGCGGCGATCTGCTCGATCACCGCGCTGGTGGAGTCCTGCGACTGGCGCGCCACGCCCTGGAGCAGGGCATCGTCGCTCTTCATGGCGCCGATGGTGGCACGGGCCACCCGTTCGTACAGCGCGGTCTGGTCGGGGAGGGGCAGGCTGGACGTGTCCAGCGCGTCGGCGTTCTGGGCCAGGGCATCGGCCAGGCGGGTGGGCAGCGCGGGATCGTCCAGCACCTCGGCGAGCGAGGCCCGCAGGGCGGCGGTGGCCGCTTGCCGGCCGGACGCCGCCGCGGTGAGCAGCACCGGGCCGGCACCGCTCATCTGCACGTCCAGCTCGGAGCCGCTGCCGACCGAGGCAATGGCCAGGCCCTGCAGTTGGATCAGGTCGGCGGCGACCTGCAGGCGCTTGAGCAGGGCATTGAAGCTGGCGGTGGCCAGGCCGCCGGCCAGTTCGTTCGTGGTGGCGGCGCTGGTGCGGAACTCGTCGTTGTAGGCGAGGGTCTGGGCCTCGAGTTCGGCAGTGAGGTTGGCCACGAGGTTGGCCAGGGCCAATTCGACGCCGTCCTCGAAGTCGTTGCCCGAGCCGGTTGGCAGGCCGGTCAGCCCGGCCTGCTCGGCAAACGCCTCCTGCATCTCCAGGGCCTGCGAGAGCATGTCCGTGGTCAGCCCCAGCTGGTCGAGCTGGGCCGTGCGGGCCCCGGCGTTGGACTCGGCCACCCCATCCCGCGAGGCCGTGGCCAGCGACTTCAGGAGGCGGAGCAGGTCGTCGGAGCTCAGGTTGTTCATGTCGTAGGAAAGGCTGATTTTCGGTGCGGTGCTCAGCGACGGACCGAAGCGCTCCAACTCGGCGCGGTCACGGATCTCGTTGCCGATGCGGGCCATCATCCAGTCGGTCAGGCTGAACTGGGCCGAGCTGATGCCATAGGCCACGTTCATGTCCACCAGCACGGCCGACTCGGGCGTCGGCTCGCCCTGCGTGACGCTGTCCAGGCGGTAGCTGGACCCCTGTGGGCTGAGGAAGAACTGCTTGTTGGCGTTGGCCGCCTTGAAGTCCGTGAGGGACTGGCTCGGCGGTGGCGTGTAGGCCGTGGGCGGTGCCACCCCGCCGGACTGCATCAGCGCCTGGAATTCGTCGGAGAAGTAGTTCGCCACCGTCGAGGGGACGTTGGTGCTGATCGTGTTGGCCATGCGGTTTCTCCTTCTGTGCGGGCTGCCGGCTCGGGGTTTCCAGGGCTCGCGCTCTAATGACCTGTCGATTCTGCGGGCGGGGCCCAGCGCCGCCAACAGTTAATCGCTGGCCGGGTCGGCGGCGAAGCATTGCGAGCGACTAATACTTTAGGATAGTATCCAAAGGAGGGGGATGCGGTCGCGGGCAAGCATTGAGCGCCATCCCTTCCAAAGGATTCCGGCATGAGCGATGCGCGTCAAGATCTGGCCCCCGACCCCTCCGAGAACGGGGACAGCCCCGAGGAGATCGAGGCCTCGCTGGCCCGCGTGCGGCGGCAGCTGCGCCAGCTCGAGCAGCGCGAGAGGCAGCTGATGCAGGCGCTCGGCGAGGCCGGCGCCCGGCGCATCGCCGGTCTGCTGTCGGCCGGGGGGCTGGCCACCACCGAGCTCGAGGGCCTGATGCGCAGCACCGTGGGCAGCAGCGCCCGACTGGCCGGGGAATCGCCTGACGGCCAGGACGGCCCGGCGGTGCGCAAGGCGCCGATCCGCTTCCGCCACCCGGACCAGCCGGGACTGGTGTGGTCGGGCCGGGGCAAGACGCCGCTGTGGGTGCAGGCCCTGGAGGCCCAGGGCCGCATCGAGCAGGCCCGCCTGCCGCAGGACCCGGCATGAAGTGCGCCGATTTACTTTTGCAAGGCGGGCAGGTCCGGCGCCACACTGCCCACCATCGCGCCACCGCCTGGTCGCGGCCCGCCGGGCCGCCGTCCCGGCCCGGCGTTGCAAGGAGCCCCGATGGCCATTGACAACCCGACGATCGGCAACCTGGCCACCGTGGCCTGGACCGACCTGAACGGCACCGGCCTGAGCTCGAGCGGAACCGGCGCCACCTCCGTGGCCTACGTGGAGAGCGAGCGGGCCGATGGGCTGGCGCTGGCCGCTGCGCTGCGCAGCGCCATCAACGCTGCCGTCAACGAGGGCCAGTCGCGCTTTCCGCTGTGGGTGCCGCCGTCCACCCTGACCCCGCTGTACACGGACGCCAACGATGCCACCGTTGCCGCCGACCTGATCGAGCGGGCCACCGGCATCCGGCCCGACATCGCCTCGGCTTCCCCGCTGTCGGAGTGGCGCCGCATCGCCGCCGGGCTGGATGACTATGCGGCGCTACAGGCCTCCAAGCTCGACCCCCGCACCAACGCGGCCGGCGGCATCCAGAATGTCAACGGCCACTGGTACGTGAACGGCCAGCAGGTCAGCCTGCTCGATGTGTTCATGGTGGTGCGGATCAACCAGGTGGCCAACTTCGACGACTCGCTCAACATCTACATCGAGGAGCTCAACGCCAACAACCGCCTGGTCAAGGCGGCCAATGAGTGGCTCAACACCTTGAGGGGCAAGAAGCCCGCCAGCACTGCGGCGGCCGACAACGCTTCCCTGGCCCCTGCCTTCCAGACCGACTTCTTCACCAAATGGGGCTTCTCGCCCGAGGCGACGTTCTATCCGAACGGAAACCGGGTCGTGAGCACATCGCGAGCGCAGGGGATTTGGGACTCGAACATCGAGACCACCAAGTCCTACATCGAGCAGCGCGACACCGAGAACCAGACCGCGCAGCAGAAGCTCGAGCAGATGACCAACCGGCGCAGCGAGGTGCTGGAGGGCCTGACCTCCTTCATCAAGTCTCAGTCGCAGACCGGCCAGTCCTTCTCGCGCAACCTCGGCTGAGGCCGGCCACCACGGGACCCCGCCATGAGCACCATCACCGTCAGGGACCAGGGCAACTTTGGCTTCGACCTCAGCCCGGTGGTCGGCACCAGCCTGAGCGCCGCGGCGGTCGCGTCGCTGCAGGACGAGATCGAGCAGGCGCGTGAGCTGGCCAATGTGCTGCGCGAGGCGCTGGTGGAGGTGCGCCAGATGGGCCTGGCGGCCTTTCGGCCCTCGGACATCGACGGGCCGCTGCTGGGCTTCGGCTTGCCGGTGGGCCTGGACCTGGAGACCTTCTTCACCGAGCGCCTGGGCCAGCCCTATGCCGGCAGCGCCCTGACGCTGGCGCAGTGGGCCGAGGCGCTGGACCGGCTGGAGCGCTGGACCGGCGCCGCCGCGTCCCGCCTGCCCCCCGGCCAGGGCGGTGGCAGCCAGTACGTCAACGGCACCTGGTACGTCAACGGCGATCCCTTCAGCCTGGCCGAGCTCTTCACCCTCAACCGGGTGAACACCTTCGCCGAGCTCGACCGCATGGTGGCCGAGTCGCTCAACATCATCAACGCCAAGAACAACATCGCCAAGGGGCTGACCGGCCTGATGAAAAACCTGTTCGACAAGTACCAGAACAACACCTGGGTGGTCGGGACTGACCCGGGCACGCCGTCGAAGGTCACCTTGACCTGGGTGAACAACGTCGGGCAGTACGACCAGACCGGCGCGTCCCCGGACCCCTTCACCACTGCCGCGGCCGTCGGCGTGTCCTCGGGCACAAAAGTGCCCTACCCGGTGAGCTTCGCCGATCTGCTGGCCTACGCCGACAAGTACCTGGGCACCAGCTCCCAGATCCGGCGGATGAACGACAACGTGAGCGGCCTGGCCAAGGAGGACTTCCGGGCCCTGATCGACGAGGTCGAGGCGCTGATCTCCACCTTCGCCGAGGACAACCAGATCGCGCAGACGCAGAACCAGGCGATCCTGGGCAACCGCAGCAACCTGCTCGAGGGGCTCAGCGCCTTCCTCAAGGGGCAGCAGACGACGCGCTCGTCGGTGGCGCGCAATCTCTGAGCCGCACGCCGCCCCGCCCACCCCCCATGCAAGCCGTCACCACCCGAACCGGCCTCTATGCCGAACCCATCCTGGGCTCGGGCCTGGACCGCAGCGGTCAGCAGGCGCTGGAGGGCTCGCTGCAGGAGGCCGAGGACCTGGCGCAGGCCCTGCGCGACGCCCTGCGGGACGCGCGCGCCGGCGGCCTGGGGGCCTTCGCCCCCGACGACGCCGACGTCTGGACCCCGCCCGCGGGCCTGGCCAGCCTGAAGACCTGGTTCGCCGAGGTGATCGGCCGCCCCTACAACGCCGACGCCGATGCCAACCCTGGCGACAGCCTGCCGACCTATGGGGCGCTGTCGCTGGCGCAGTGGTCGCTGGCGTGCGATGCGCTGGAACAGCGTATCGCGCGCGACCGCTCGCGCCTGCCGCCGGGACTGGGCGGCGGCCCCCAGCACGCCAACGGCGTCTGGTACATCAACGGCCAGCGCTTCACGCTCGCCGAGGTCTTCCTGGCGGTGCGCCTGGGCAACTTCGAGGCCACCGACAAGTACCTGCTGGACTACATGAAGACGCTGGTCGCCAACGGAGAGCTGGCCCGAACGGTGCTGGAGGTGCTGGCCGACATGAAGCGCCTGCGCGTCGAGCGCGGTCTGGAGGACACGGCGGACGTCTTCGACCCGAAGGCGGATTTCGCCGACTTCGTCCTGGCGGCCGGCATCGACCTGAACGACTTCAGGGACTATGGCCAGAGCCTCAAGGGCGACGCCAGCTATATCGTGGAGGCCGTGAGGATGTACCGAGCCAACACCGGCGAGACGATCGACAGCGAAACCTACGGCTACCTGATGGGCGAGGTGGGGGCGCTGTTCGACTCCCTCAACGCCGACAACCAGGCCAAGCAGCAGCAGGTGCAATCGATCCAGAACAGCCGGACGGACATGCTCACCGGCATCAGCAGCTTCATGACCGCCGTGGAATCGCAGAACAAGACGATCGGCCGGAACATCTGACCGCCCCGGATTAACTTTTGACGACCGGTGGCTTTGGGATCACAGTCACATCACTCACACGGACACACCATGAATGCCTCGGCCACCGCCCCCCTGCCCATGACCGATCTGGGCCGCCTGCTCAGCGGCCGCGACGCGCAAGTGAACCTGACCCAGCTGGACCGGGCCCTGGACGACGAGCTCCTGCGCGTGCGCCGCCGCATGGCCGCCGGTCTGGGGCAGGACGAGTATGTCCATGCCGGCAAGCGCGTGACCGCCCTGCAAAGCGCGCAGCTGGTGCTGAAGTCGGTGCAGATCTACCTGGCGCCCTGAGGGCGGCGGTTTCTTTCTCGCTTTTCCACACTGTCCACCGCGTTCCATCTTCACCGCGCCCGTTCCGGGCTTTTCTTGAAGGAATCATCATGGCAACCTCACTCGCAGTTTCAGTTCCAGTCGGCGCCGCCACACCCATCGGAAGCCAGATCGTCAACGCCTTCGCCAGTGCCACCGACACGTCAGCCGCCGCGGTCAATACGGCGATCACGGCGGCGGCCTCCAACCCCGGCGACCCCACCAACATGATCGCCATGCAGGTGGCCATGGCCAACTACAACATCGCACTGTCGGTCCAGAGCTCGGTCATCAAGTCGATCGAGGAAACCGCCAAGAGCATCACGCAGAAGCTCTGAGCCCAGGCTGAGCCAAAGGGCTGCAGGCCGGCGGCACGCTGGGCGTGGACGTCCATCGACTGCTCTCACACGGGTCGGCCGCTGAGCTGGCGGAGGCGGCGCGCGCGCTCGCCCAGGCCGACCCGCGCCAGGACGGCGACGTCTTCCTCAAGAAGGCCGAGGCCTGGGCCTACCAGTCCTATTTCCTCACCCCGCTCAACGAGGTCGAGGAGGCCCAGGGCCGCTTTGCGGTGGCCCCTGTCGATGGCCTGGTGATGTCCTTCCTGGAGGGGGGGGTGGCGCCCTCCAACCGCCTGCCCACCGGCCACCTGTACGAGCCGGCCATGCACGCGGCCATGCAGGCGCTGACCGGCCTGCTGGAAACCTCGCTGGCCGAGGAGGCCGCCGAGGTGATGGAATTGCTGGACCGCGACCTGCTGCTGCGCGACTACCTGCTGGAGCGCCGTCTCGAGCATTTCTTTTCCTGATCCCTCCTCCTGAGCCGCGAGCCCCGAGTCCCGAGCCCCATGAGCACGATCTTTTCCATCCGCCTGGCCACGGCGCCGCCATGAGCCTCCTGGACCGCAAACAGGTCGACTTCCTGTACTGGCACGCGGTGTCCAAGACGCGCATGGCCGACTTTGAAGGGGCCGGCGCGATCTTCCGCCTGCTGCACGCCGCCTGCCCGGAGCGCACCGACGCTGGGCTGGGCCGCGTCTACTGCCTGATGCGCCAGGGCGACCCCGAGGCCGCCGCCAGTGTGGTGGCCGCCCTGCGCCGCCAGCCGCTGCGGCCCGAGCAGATGGCGCTGCTGGGTCGGCTGCACCGGCGCTGCGAATCCGACCGCGCCCGCGCGGCCCTGCGCCTGCGCACCCTGGCGCGCCGCGCCGCGCCCGCTGCGGTGGCGATGCCCCACACGCTGGGCGACGACGCCATGGCCCGCCGCGCGGCCGAGCAGGGCCATTGAGCGCCGCCCGCCCCGACCCTGAATGCCCGAGCCACCGAGCCACGGAAACCATCGAAGCCACCGAAGGCACCGAAAAGCCTGATGCCCCTGATGCCACTGATTCCATTGATGCGCCTGATTCCCCGATGACCAGCCCCCATGACCTGAGCGCCACCCCCCGCAGCCCCGATCCGGCCGCGGCCCTGGGTCTGGCCGACCTGGCTGCGCTGGATGCGGGCGAGGCAGCCCGCCGCAATGCCGACCTGGCCTACCTCGCTCGGCGGGTGTTCGGGCTCGGTGGCGTGGCGGTGCGTTTCATGGCGGAGGCGGTGCCGAATGCCGAAGCGGCGCCCATGGCGGCGGGCGCGGGCGCTGGCGAGGGCCTCGCTGCAACCGCAGGTGCCGCAGGGCTGGCGGAAGCTGCCGATGATGTCGCCGTGTGGCTCTGGCTCGAATGGGCCGGCGAACCCCTGCTGGCCGGCCTGAGCACCGCTTGGGCGGCGGCCCTGGCCCAGGGCGCAGGCGTGGGTCTGGAGCAGCTGTCGAATGAGACCCTGGACCTGCTGGGCCAGCTGCGCCTCTCGGCGCGCCTGCCGGCGGGCCTGGTGTTGCGCCAGGCGGCGTTCCGCCGCGAGGCCCTGGCGGATCTTCCCGCGGGCCTGGCCTTCACCGGCCGCTGGACCGGTCTGCACCAGGCCACCGGCGAGGCGTCGGGCCATGGGGTGCAGCTTTGGGCCGGTCCGGGCTTCCCGGTGCAGGCCTTGCACCGCGCCTTCGAGCCCTTCGTCAGCGAGGTGCTGCCTTCGCCCTTGGCGCGACTGCCCATCGCCCTGCCGCTGGTGGCCGCCCGCTGGAGCGTGGACGCCGCCGAGCTGCAGGACCTGGCGGTCGGCGACGTGCTCCTGCTCGGATGAACCTCATGGCGAATCCCGGCACTTCAACCGATGCTTCCAGCGATGCCGGGGCCGCCTTGCGCCCCGCGTCGGCGCCGCCGGTGACCGAGGCCAAGCCCGACACCGCGCACACGCTGGTCCTGCTCGGCACCGACGACCCCAACCCGCCGGGTTTCCCGCTGGGCGCCTCGCGCCTGGCCCTGGGCGCCGGCGAGAAGGACGATGTCTTCCTCACCGGCGTGGGGGTCGTTCCCGGCCATGTGCAGCTGGTCTTCCTGGAGGGCCGGGTGACGCTGCTCTCGGCCACCGCCGAGGTCCGGGTCGACGGCGTGCCGGCCACCGGCTTCCCGCTCGAGCTCCGGCCGCAGCAGGTCCTGAGCCTGAGCCCCGACACCCACCTGGCCTATGGCGAGGTCGGCTCGCGCTGGCCTCAGCCCGCGGCCTGGGCGGTGGATCAGGCGCCGGAGGCCGAGCCGGAGGTGCCCGCCACCGGCGGCGTGGAGCCCGCCGCCACCGCCCGCACGCCGGCGCCGCCCCTCTCGACCCGCGAACACCTGCTGCGCTCGGCCCGCCGGGGCGCCTTCGCGCTGGGCGCCGCCGTGGTGATCATCAGCGGCCTGGTGGCCAGCGATCTCCTCTGGGGCGACCGCGAGATGCCGAGCCCGGGGGCCCAGGCGATCGATCGCTCCGAGGTCGTGCTGCTGAAGTTCCTGGCTTCGGACCCGGTGGCCTACGGCTCGGTGAAGCTCACGGTGCGGCCCGATGGCGCGCTGTCCCTCACGGGCTTCGTGGAATCAGAGGCCGCCTACCGCCTGCTGGCCGAGCAGGTGCGCCAGCAGCTGGTCAATTCACGTGGCAACGTGCGCCTTGACGCGATGACCAGCGAGCGCCTGGCTGCGATGGTGAGCGATCAGCTGACCCGCTTTGCCCTGGGCAGCCGCATCGAGGTGACGCCCACGCAAGTGCAACTCACCATCTTCGGCGTGCAGTCGGACCCGGAGCTCGATGAGCGCCTGGAGGCCGAACTCGGCCGCCTGGCGGCGCGCCTGGCGCCGCGCCGGCTCGAGCTGGTGTTCCGCCTCCAGCCGGCCGAGGTGATCACCAGCGAGGTCATCGCCGCCCTGGCGCGCTCGGTCACCACCCGCGAGATGCAGTTCAGCCTGGACGAGAACGGTGGCCGCATCACCGGCCTGGTGGCCGCGGCCGCCGAGGTGGAGACGCGGGCCGCGCTGGGCGAGCTGCAGAAGTCGTTTGCCGAGCGGCTGCCCCTGACCGTGGACCTGAGGGTCGATCCCAAGCTCAATTTCAGCGTGGTCGGCCTGACGCTGGGCGGCAACGAATCCACGGCCACCCTGCTGCAGCGGGGCAAGACCCAGACCTTCCGTGTCGGGGAGCCGGTCTTCGGCATCGGCGAGCTGCTGGCGATCAAGGGCGACGGCGTGATGCTCGCCATGGGGCGGCGCGAGATCTTCATTCCGCTGATCCGCTGAACTCGCTGTCGACATCCCTGGCACCGCCCCCGATATCGCCTCTCGACCTCCCTTCTTGACCTCCCTTCTTGGCCTCGTTTCTTGACATCGCCTGAAGCCGAATCCAGCACGAACGCCGCACGAACGCCGCACCGAGGCCAGCACCATGATCGAGCCCACCCCCTTCACGCCAGCCGCCCCGGCCGACCCTGCTGCGGCGGAAACGAGCCCCGCACCGGGCCTGCCGGTCGCCCTCGCAGGCCGGCCCGCCACGCCCGCTCTCGCGGGCCGGTCTGCGGTCTCGGTTCTGCGGCCCGCCCGCCCGGCCGTCGAGGCGGACCTGCGGGCCTTCGAGGCCGCCCTGGCTGCGCCGCCCCAGGCCACTGGTGGGGCGCTTCTGCCGACGCGCCCGACCGACCTTGCAGCAGGGACCCCGGGCAATGCTGGCGATGTCGCCGAGATGACCCGCACCCTGCGCTCGCACTGGGAACCTCAGGCCCCTGTCGCTGCTGCGGCGGTCGCCCGCGGCGAGCCGGTGATCGCGCGCGCTGAGCCGGTGCTGGTCCCGGCCAATGCCGCGGTCAACGCCCCGGCCGACATCCGGGCCGACATCCGGGCCGCCGCCCCGATCGATGGCGTCGCCCCAGCGGTCCAGCGTGCCGCCAACCCCATGGTCGCCCGCGGCGAGCCGGTGATCGCGCGCGCTGAGCCGGTGCTGGTCCCGGCCAAGGCCGCGGTCAACGCCCCGGCCGACATCCGGGCCGACATCCGGGCCGCCGCCCCGATCGATGGCGTCGCCCCAGCGATCCAGCCCACCTCCAACCCCATGGTCGCCCGCGGCGAGCCGGTGATCGCGCGCGCTGAGCCGGTGCTGGTCCCGGCCAAGGCAGCGGTCAACGCCCCGGCCGACATCCGGGCCGCCGCCCCGATCGATGGCGTCGCCCCAGCGGTCCAGCCCGCCGCCAACCCCATGGGCGCCCGCGGCGAGCCGGTCACGGCCCGCACTGAGACGGTGGCCACCCGCGCCGAGCCGGTGATCGCCCGCGCCGAGCCGGTGGCCGACCGACCTGAGCCGGCACGGCCATCGGTCGGGAAGGGCAAGTCCGAGCGGGATCTTTCCGAGCCGCTTGCCAAAGTGTCGGCCGAGCCGCTGCTCCGGCCGGAGTTGAATGCGACGCC
>CAISYQ010000274.1 GCA_903889735.1 uncultured Methylibium sp. | reverse complement strand
AGCGGCAGCGTCTCGTCGAAGATGCGGCCCTTGGACAGGGCCAGGGTCAGGAGGGTGTCGCCGCTCACCGCGATCTCAACGGATGCGCTCGATGTCGGCCCCGACACCGGCGAGCTTGCGCTCCATGCGGTCGTAGCCCCGATCGAGGTGGTAGATGCGGTCCACCACCGTCTCGCCCTCGGCCACCAGCCCGGCGATCACCAGGCTGGCCGAGGCGCGCAGGTCGGTCGCCATCACGGTGGCGCCCGAGAGCCGAGGCACCCCGGTCACGACCGCCGTGTGGCCATCGACCTCGATGCGCGCGCCCAGGCGCAGCAGTTCGTTGACATGCATGAAACGGTTCTCGAAGATGGTCTCGGTCACCCGCACCGTGCCCTCGGCAATGCAGTTCAGCGCCATGAACTGCGCCTGCATGTCGGTCGGGAAGGCCGGGTACTCGCTGGTGCGAAAGCCCACCGCCTTGAGCCGCCCCTGGGCGCGCACCCGGATGCCCTCGGGCAATTCCTCGATCCACACGCCCGCCTCACGCAGCTTGTCGATCACGGCGTCCAGGTGGTCGGCGCGGGCGCCCTTCAGCAGCACCTCGCCGCCGGCGGCGGCCACGGCGCACAGGAAGGTGCCGGTCTCGATGCGATCGGGGACGATGCGGTGCGGCGCGTGCGGCGCATGCAGCCTGTCCACGCCCTGGATGCGGATGCGGCTCGTGCCCTGGCCCTCGATGCGCGCGCCCATCGCGATCAGCAGCTCGGCCAGGTCGCCGATCTCGGGCTCCTGGGCCGCGTTCTCCAGCACCGTCTCGCCCTCGGCCAGGGTGGCGGCCATCAGCAGGTTCTCGGTGCCGGTGACGGTGACCATGTCGGTGGTGATGCGGGCGCCCTTCAGCCGCCCGGCCCGCGCGACGATGTCGCCATGCTCCACCCGGATCTCGGCGCCCATCGCCTGCAGGCCCTTGATGTGCTGGTCCACCGGGCGCGAGCCGATCGCGCAGCCGCCCGGCAGCGACACCCGCGCCTGGCCGAAGCGCGCAAGCAGCGGGCCCAGCACCAGGATCGAGGCCCGCATGGTCTTGACCAGCTCGTAAGCGGCCTCGGGGCGGTCGACCGCGCTGGCGTCGATCGTCACGGCGTCCGGCCGGTCGGCCTCACGCAGCGTCTTCACCCCCATGCTGGCCAGCAGCTTCAGGGTGGTGGCCACGTCCTGCAGCCCCGGCACGTTGACCAGCGCCACCGGCTCGGCCGTCAGCAGCGCCGCGCAGAGCTCCGGCAGCGCGGCATTCTTGGCGCCGGAGATGGCGATCTCGCCGTGCAGGGGCCGGCCACCCCGGATCAGGAGTTGGTCCATGTCAGCGGACGGCCACCCGGCCCGAACAGGCGGGCGCTCGCGGCAGGCGCAGCGCGCAGATTGAGCAGGGGAGTCGTTTCATCAGGGTGCCTTGCCGCACCTCGTCACGCGTTGCTTGTCCGGCCTGCCCGCCGGGTGCAGCGGGGCCCACAAGCCGCGCCGAAGCCGCGGCGGATGATCAGTGGTGGTGGGCGGCGCCAGCGGGAGCGGAGGCCCCCTGCAACGCGTGTTCGGCCGGTGTGAGCGTCTTCATCGACAGCGCATGGATTTGCTCACGCATTCTATCGCCGAGGGCCTGGTAGACCCGCTGGTGGCGGGCCACCCGGCTCTGGCCCTCGAACTGCGCGGACACGATGGTCGCGAAGAAATGGCGGCCGTCGCCGTTCACCTCCAGGTGCTCGCAGGCGAGGCCCTGGGCGATATAGCGTTGAACGTCGGCGGGAGTGGGGTCGGCCATGGGCGGATTCTAGGGTGCGCCGGCTGGCGAATCAGGCGTGCGGGGTCAGGCGAACGGGATCAGGTGCGCAGCTTGTAGCCGCTGCGCAGCAACTGCAGCGCCACCGCGGACACCGCCAGCAAGCTCACCGTCACCACCGCCAGGCTGGTCCAGGGCGGCACGTCGCTCACACCGAAGAAGCCGTAGCGGAAACCGTCAATCATGTAGAAGAAGGGGTTCAGATGGCTGAAAGCCTGCCAGAACGGCGGCAGCGAGCCGACCGAATAGAACACGCCCGAGAGAAAGGTCATGGGCATGACGATGAAGTTCTGGAAGGCCGCGATCTGGTCGAACTTCTCCGCCCAGAGCCCCGCCACCAGGCCCAGCGCGCCCATCATCGCGGCGCCAAGCAGCGCAAAGACAAAGACCCAGCCGGCCGCCACCGGCACCGCCGGCGCGAACCACACCGTGACCGCCAGCACGCCCAGCCCCACCGCGAGGCCGCGCACCACCGCCGCCCCCACATAGGCCGAGAACCAGGCCCAGTGCGACAGCGGTGCCACCAGCACGAAGACCAGGTTGCCGGTGACCTTGCTCTGGATCAGCGAGCTCGAGCTGTTGGCGAAGGCGTTCTGCAGCAGGCTCATCATCACCAGCCCGGGCACCAGGAAGGCGGTGTAGCCGATCTCGCCAAACACCTTGATATGGGCCTCGAGCACATGGCCGAAAATCAGCAGGTAGAGCACCGCCGTCAGCACCGGCGCGGCCACGGTCTGGAACGCCACCTTCCAGAAGCGCAGCACCTCCTTGCGGAACAGCGGGACGGCGCCCTCGAAGCGACCGCTCATGGCGCTCCCCCGTCGGTCAGCGCCGGGGCGCGGCCTTCCGTGCGGCCCGCGCCCTGCATGATCTCGACGAACACGTCCTCCAGGTCGGCCCGGCCGATCTCGAGGTCCTCCACCGCCACGCCGGCTTCGCGCAGCGCGGCGAGCAGCGCCTCGACCTCGGCCGCGCCATGCGCGGGCAGCTGCACCGTGCGGCCGGTGATCCGGGCCAGCGCGGCCAGCGCCGGGGGCAGCGGCTGGTCGGTCTTGAACTGCAGCATCTGGTGGGCGGTGGTGGCCAGCAGGTTGGCGGTGCGGTCGAGCGCGACCACCCGCCCGCCCTTGAGCATGGCGATGCGGCCGCACAGCGCCTCGGCCTCCTCGAGGTAATGGGTGGTCAGCAACACGGTGTGGCCCTCGCGGTTCAGCCGCGCGATGAAGGCCCACAGCGTCTGGCGCAGCTCCACGTCCACGCCCGCGGTCGGCTCGTCGAGCACGATCACCGGCGGGCGGTGCACCAGCGCCTGCGCCACCAGCACCCGGCGCTTCATGCCGCCGGAGAGCTGGCGCATGTTGTCGTTGGCCTTGTCGGCCAGGCCCAGGCTTTCCAGCAGCTCGTCGATCCAGGCCTCGTTGCCCTTGACCCCGAAGTAGCCGCTCTGGATGCGCAGCGTCTCGCGCACGCTGAAGAAGGGGTCGAACACCAGCTCCTGCGGCACGATGCCGAGCGACTTGCGCGCTGCGGCGTAGTCGGACACCACGTCGTGGCCCCGCACCGTCACCCGCCCGCTGTTGGCGCGGCCGAGTCCGGCCAGGATGCTGATCAGCGTGGTCTTGCCCGCGCCGTTGGGGCCCAGCAGACCGAAGAACTCGCCCGCCTCGATCTCGAGGCTCACATCGTCCAGGGCCTGGAATTCACCCCGCGGCGTGCGGTAGGTCTTGGAGACGTGTTCGAAGCAGACGGCGGGCATGGGGCTCTCGGGGCGAAGCGCGGATTGTAGGAGTGTCCCCAGCGCGTGCGGTCAGGTGAAGGTGCTAGATTGGGCTGCGCCCGACCCACCCCACCCCATGACCGCCCCCGGCCCCCGCAAAGCCCCCCGCCGCACGGCCGAGCGCATCCTGGAGGCATCGCTGGCGCTCTTCAACCGCTTCGGCGAACCCAACGTCAGCACCACGCTGATTTCGGCCGAGCTCGGCATCAGCCCCGGCAACCTCCACTACCACTACCCCGCCAAGGAAGCGCTCACCAACCGGCTGTTCGGCCGCTACGAGGAGGCGCTGACCGAGCTGCTCGCCGCCGCGCCCGACGTGCAGGATGTGGAGGACGCCTGGCTCT
>CAISYQ010000273.1 GCA_903889735.1 uncultured Methylibium sp. | reverse complement strand
CTCGCTCGCCACCCCCGCGGCGCTGCTGGTGGCCGCCGACACCCTGGCGCGGCGCGGTGTGCTGCTGCGCCGCATCGATGCGCTGGAGGCGGTGGCGGCCTGCACGCGCCTCTTCGTCGACAAGACCGGCACGCTCACCGCGGACCGCTTGCGCCTGGCGGGCGTCGACCGGCTGGCGGACCCCGAAGTGGGGCGCGATGTGGGGTGTGATGTGGGGTGCGGCGATGGACGTGGCGTTGCCGGAGACGCTGGGGATGGTGAGGAGGGCCTGGTCGCCGCGGCCGCCTCGCTGGCGGCCTGGTCGCGCCACCCGCTGTCGCGGGCACTCGTCGCGGCCCGGCCGCAGGCGCCAGCCACCACGCCATGGACGTCGGTGCGCGAGCAGGCCGGCGCCGGCATCGAGGCGCGCGACGGCAAGGGCCGCCTCTGGCGGCTGGGCAGCGCGGCCTGGGTCGCCGCCGCCGGCGGGCATGCGGTTCTGGATGGCGATGCCATGCGCGCCATGGCCTCTGCGCCTGGTCAACCGACGCAATGGCCTGCAGAGCTTGGGGGCGGCGCCCCCATGGAAGAGTCCATGGCCCGGGAATCGACCCCGCGTGAGGGCGACCCCGTGGTGTGCTTCGGCCCGGCCGGTCGGGTGGCGCTCCGGCTGCGCTTCGAGGAGACCCTGCGCGAGGGCACGGCCCAAGCCCTGGCCGCTCTGCGCGCCGAGGGGTTGCCGGCCACGCTGCTGTCGGGGGACGATCCCCGGCGCGTGGCCCGGCTGGCGCGCGCGCTCGGCATCGACCGCGCGCAGGGCGGCGCCAGCCCCGGCGACAAGCTGGCGACCGTGCAGGCGGCGCAGGCGGCCGGCGAGCGGGTCGTGATGCTCGGCGACGGCATCAACGACGCGCCGGTGCTCGCCTGCGCCGATGTGTCCATCGCGATGGGCACGGGCGCCCTGCTGGCCCGCTCGCAGGCCGACGCCGTCTTGCTGGCCGACCGCATCGGCGACCTGCTGGTGCTGCGCCGCATGGCCCGCCGCAGCCTCGCCGTGATCCGCCAGAACCTGCTGTGGGCGGCCGGCTACAACGCGCTGTGCGTGCCGCTGGCCCTGGCCGGTGCGCTGCCGCCCTGGGCGGCCGGCCTGGGCATGGCCGCGAGCTCGCTCGCGGTGGTGGGCAATGCGCTGCGGCTGCGGCGTTGATGCCCGCCCCCACCCGCTGAACCGACACCATGGACGCCCTCTACCTGCTGGTCCCGCTGTCGGTGCTGGGCATGCTCGCCATCCTGGCCCTCTTCGCCTGGGCGCTGCAGGGAGGGCAGTTCGATGAGATCGAGCAAGAAGGCGCCCGCATCCTGGAGCCGCAGGGCAGTGGCGCACCCGCTCCCACAGCCGAAGCCGGCGGTCCTGTCCTTGATGCAGGTCAAGCCGGTGCGGGGCCTGCCCCCGAAGAATCAAGGGTCTTTGAATCCACACCCCAGCATGCAAGAGGAGAGCCGCATGAATCTCGGCAAGGCGCCGGCCGCACCGGTCTATGACGACGATCCGGTGCGGGGTTTCGCGCTCGCCGCCGTGCTCTGGGGGGTGGTGGGCATGCTGGTGGGCGTGTTCATTGCGGCCCAGCTGGCCTGGCCGGAGCTCGGCTTCGGCATCCCCTGGCTGGGCTATGGGCGGCTGCGGCCGCTGCACACCAACGCGGTGATCTTCGCCTTCGGCGGCTGCGCGCTGTTCGCGACCTCCTACCACGTGGTGCAGCGGACCTGCCAGGCGCCGCTCTTCGCGCCGCTGCTGGCCCGCTTCACCTTCTGGGGCTGGCAGGCGGTGATCGTCGCGGCGGCCGTCTCGCTGCCGCTGGGCTACACCCAGGGCAAGGAGTACGCCGAGCTGGAGTGGCCGATCGACATCCTGATCGCCCTCGTGTGGGTGGCCTACGCCATCGTCTTCTTCGGCACGGTGGGCCGGCGGCGGGTGCGGCACATCTACGTGGCCAACTGGTTCTTCGGCGCCTTCATCCTGGCGGTGGCGCTGCTGCACATCGTCAACAGCGCGGCCATCCCGGCCGGCTTCATGAAGAGCTACTCGGCCTACGCCGGCGTGCAGGACGCGATGATCCAGTGGTGGTACGGCCACAACGCAGTCGGCTTCTTCCTCACGGCCGGTTTCCTCGGGATGATGTACTACTACATCCCCAAGCAGGCCGAGCGGCCGGTCTACAGCTACCGGCTGTCCATCGTCCACTTCTGGGCGCTGATCTTCACCTACATGTGGGCGGGTCCCCACCACCTGCACTACACCGCGCTGCCCGACTGGGCGCAGTCGATCGGCATGATCTTCTCGCTGATCCTGCTGGCCCCGAGCTGGGGCGGCATGATCAACGGCGTCATGACGCTGAGCGGTGCCTGGCACAAGCTGCGCGACGACCCCATCCTGAAGTTCCTGATCGTTTCCCTGTCGTTCTACGGCATGAGCACCTTCGAGGGGCCGATGATGTCGATCAAGACGGTCAACGCGCTCAGCCACTACACCGACTGGACCGTCGGCCATGTGCACAGCGGCGCGCTCGGCTGGGTGGGACTGATCTCGATGGGCTCGCTCTACCACCTGATCCCGCGCATGTACGGCCAGACGCGCATGCACAGCGTGCGGGCGATCGAGCTGCACTTCTGGATCGCCACCATCGGCATCGTGCTCTACATCGCCGCCATGTGGATCGCTGGCGTCATGCAGGGCCTGATGTGGCGGGCGGTCAACCCCGACGGCACCCTGGTCTACAGCTTCGTCGAGAGCGTCAAGGCGACCTACCCCTTCTACGTGGTGCGCTTCATCGGTGGTTTGCTCTACCTGGCCGGCATGCTGGTGATGGCCTGGAATGTCATTCGAACGGTCCTGCAGGGCCGCGTGGAGGCGGTGCCCGTGCCCGCCGTCCCTTCCGCAGCGGCCGCCTGAGAGAGGAATCGCCATGAGCAAGCACCCCCCCAGCGCGGCCACCGGCCACGAGCGCATCGAGACCAACAACCTGCTGATGATCGTGTTGATCCTGCTGGTGGTGGCGATCGGCGGCATCGTCGAGATCGTGCCGCTTTTCTTCCAGCGCTCCACCACCCAGGCGGTCGAGGGCCTCAAGCCCTACACCGCGCTGCAGCTCGCCGGGCGCGATGTCTATGTGCGCGAGGGCTGCTACAACTGCCACTCCCAGATGATCCGCCCGCTCTACGCGGAGACGCTGCGCTACGGCCACTACTCCACCGCGGGCGAGTTCGTCTATGACCACCCCTTCCAGTGGGGCAGCAAGCGCACCGGTCCCGACCTGCACCGCGTCGGCGGCAAGTACAGCGACGAGTGGCAGCGCCTGCACCTGAACAACCCACGCGACCTCGTCCCCGAGTCCAACATGCCCGCCTACCCCTGGCTGGAGCGCAACCGCATCGACGCCCAGGCCATGCCCCAGCATTTGCGGGCCTTGCGCACGGTCGGCGTGCCCTACAGCGACGAAGACATCGCCCAGGCCGGCGAGGCGGTGCAGGGCAAGACCGAGCTCGACGCCCTGGTGGCCTACCTGCAGGTGCTCGGCACCAGCCTCAAGTAAGGAGCCCCGCATGGACGTGAACCTGCTCCGTATCGCGGTGACCTTGGTGTCGCTCGCCATCTTTATCGGCATCGTTCGATGGGCCTGGGCCGATCGACGCCAAGCCGATTTCGCCGACGCCGCTTTCCTGCCGCTGGAGGCTGACGGTGACGGGGCCCGAGGCGATGGCGTGGGGAGCCGGCGATGAGCGACTTCTTCTCGAACGGCTGGTCGGTCTTCGTCGCAGTCGTGACCGTGTTGTCGATGCTGGCCTGCCTGTTGCTGCTGGCGGTCGCGGCGCGTCGCCGCGTGATGGCGGGCGACAACACCACCGGCCACACCTGGGACGGCGACCTCACCGAGCTGAACAACCCGCTGCCACGCTGGTGGATGTGGCTCTTCATCATCACGGTGATCTTCGGTGCCGCCTACCTGGCGCTCTACCCTGGCGCCGGCAGCCGCGCAGGTGCGCTGGGCTGGACCAGCGTCGGCGAGCACGAGGCCGAGGTGCGGGCCAGCCGCGAGGCGATGGTGCCGGTCTACGCCCGCTACGCCGCCGCCTCGGCCGACATCCTGATCGCCGACCCGGCGGCCATGGGCATCGGCGAGCGCCTTTACGTCAACCACTGCGCGGCCTGCCACGGCTCCGACGCCCGCGGCAGCAAGGGCTTCCCCAACCTCACCGACGCCGACTGGCTGCATGGCGGCGACCACGCCACCATCAAGAAGAGCATCACCGAAGGGCGGGTCGGGATGATGCCGCCCATGGCCGCCGTGGTCGGCGATGCCCAGGACATCCGCAACGTCGCGCACTATGTGCTGAGCCTCTCGGGCAGTCCGCATGACGCCATCGCCGCGGCCAGCGGGCAGGCCAAGTTCGCCACCTGCGCGGCCTGCCACGGGCCTCAGGGCCAAGGCAACCAGGCGCTGGGTGCCCCCAACCTGACCGACACGGTCTGGCTGCACGGCTGGGGCGAGGCCGCCATCACCGCGATGGTGACCCACGGAAAGGTCAATGCGATGCCGGCGCACGGGCAGCGGCTCTCACCCGAGCAGGTCCATGTGCTCGCCGCCTATGTGATGGGCCTGTCGCGCAGCCGCACAGCCGCGACGCCCTGAGATCCTGAGAGCCTGAGGTCTCCGAGGGCCACGTCCCGCCATGGCCGCCGAACGCGCCACGATCCCCATCGTCCCCGCGCCGCCCGAAGGCCCCGGCGAGGGCGAGATCGTCTGGCTCTACGAAAAGCGCCGCCAGATCTACCCGCGCTCGGTCAGCGGTTGGTTCGCGGCCTGGCGCTGGGCGCTGGTCTGGGTCACGCAGCTGGTCTTCTATGGCCTGCCCTGGCTGAGCTGGAACGGCCGCCCCGCGATCCTCTTCGACTTGGCGGCACGGCGCTTCTACATCTTCGAGCTGGTGCTGCACCCGCAGGATTTCATCTACCTGACGGTGTTGCTGGTGATCTGTGCCTACGCGCTCTTTCTCTTCACCGCGGTGGCCGGCCGCATGTGGTGCGGCTTTGCCTGCCCGCAGACCGTCTACACCGAGATTTTCCTGTGGGTGGAGCGCCGCCTCGAGGGGGACCGCATCGCCCGCATGAAGCGCGATGCCGGCCCGTGCAACCTCGACTTCATCACCCGCAAGGCCGCCAAGCACGCCGCCTGGCTGGCCATCAGCGTCTACACCGGCTTCACCTTCGTCGGTTACTTCACGCCCATCCGCACGCTCTGGGCCGAGTCCATGACGCTGGGCTTCGGTCCCTGGGAATGGTTCTGGGTGCTGTTCTATGGCCTCGCCACCTACGGCAACGCGGGCTGGCTGCGCGAGCAGGTCTGCCTCTACATGTGTCCCTACGCCCGCTTCCAGAGCGCGATGTTCGACCGCGACACGATGATCGTCAGCTACGACCTTCAACGCGGCGAGCCCCGCGGCTCGCGCCCGCGCAGCGCCGATCCGCGGGCCCTGGGCGTGGGCGACTGCATCGACTGCGGCCTGTGCGTGCAGGTCTGCCCCACCGGCATCGATATCCGCCAGGGGCTGCAGTACGCCTGCATCGGCTGCGCCGCTTGCGTGGACGTCTGCAACAGCGTGATGGACAAGATGGACTACCCGCGCGGCCTGATCCGCTTTGCCACGCAGAACGGTTTCGCGCAGCGGCTCGATGTTCGGCAGACGCTGCGCCGGGTGCTGCGCCCGCGCGTGTTGATCTACAGCGCCGTGCTGCTGCTGATCTGCGGGGCCTTCGTCACGAGCCTGGCCCTGCGCACCCCCTTCAGGGTCGATGTGGTGCGCGACCGCGGCGCGCTCGCCCGGCTGGTGGGCAACGGGCAGATCGAGAACGTCTACCGCCTGCAGGTGATGAACGCGACCGAATCGATGCAACGCTACCGTGTGGGTGTCGAGGGTCTGGCCGGCGCCGTGGTGTCGACCCGCCCCGACTTCGAGGTCGGCCCGGCCGCGGCACGCTGGTTGCCCGTGAGCGTGCAGATCGGTCCGCAGACTGCCGCCGCACTCGGGCCGGGCGCCCATCCGCTGTTGTTCGTGGTCGAGCGCGTGGAGGACCCCGCCGGTGGGCGACCGCCGCCCCGTGTCCAAGAGAAGTCCACCTTCGTCCTGCCCCGTTGACCGGTGCCGAAGCGAACCGAACCCATCCCAGCAAGAGCCCAGGAGTACGCCTTGAACCTGCCGACATCCCGCATGCCCCCGCCCCAGCCTTGGTGGCGCGAGCCCATGCTCTGGCTCGTGGTGGGCGGGCCAGCCTTGGTCGTCGTGGCGAGCCTGGCGACAGCCGTGATCGCCTGGCGCGGCGCCGACCCGGTCGTCACCGACCCCAGGGTGGCCGCGGGCGCGGATACCGCTCTGCAGCCGGCGCTCAAGGCCCGCAACCACGCGGCCTCGCCGCGCTGAGGGCCGCCGCGATGCTCCGGCTCGGTATGCAGATCCTCTGGCCCGCCTTCCTGATGGCGGGGGTGATGGAAGTGCTGGTGTTTGCGGTCGTCGATCCCGCCGACCTGCACTGGTTCGGGGGGGCAGCCCTCGACTGGCCGCGGTCAGCCGTGTACACCGTGAGCTTCCTGATCTTCTGGAGCGTGATCGGGTTGGCCGGCGCGATCACTGCGTTGTTGGCAACCGAGCCCGGCGACGAGTCCCGCGGCCCGCCATGAGCACCACCGCCCGCCCCGCCCCGCCCGGGCCTCACGTCGCGGACAGCACGCCCGGTGCGCCGCGATCTGGCGCTGGTGCGTCAACCGAGCTGCTGGCCGCTGACCGGGTGGGGCAGCTCTTGTCCTGGCTGGACCTGCCCGGCCCGCGTTACACCTCCTACCCGACCGCCGACCGCTTCGGCCCGGACTTTGGCGCGGCCGATTACCGCCACGCGCTGGAGCAGCGGGCGGGGCAGGGCGCCGAAGCATCGGCGCCGCTGTCCG
>CAISYQ010000272.1 GCA_903889735.1 uncultured Methylibium sp. | reverse complement strand
GTCGGGTGCCGGGCGCAGCGGCCATGCCCTTCTGAAGGGAGCGGTCGAGGATGGCCATCGAGATCGCCTTGACCTCGTTGTGCCCGAAACAGGCGCCGTAGCCGAGCGAGAACACCGGCTTGGCACCGGGCTCGTCGGTCGGCGTGTACATGGCCACCACCTCGCATTCGGTGACCAGCACTTCGCCGGCCTCGATGGGCTCGCCAGTCACCGGGTGCGGCAGCATCAACGGCACATAGCCCACGCGCAGTTCGGCCACCGTCGGGTGCACGTCGCCGTAGCCGCGCATGCTGGAGTAGGCAATGGCCAGCATTGAGCCCGTCTCGGCGCGGCTCATGGTGGCCAAGGCAGCGCTGCGCGAGACAGGGAAGACCAAGGGATCGCGGGTGATGTCGAATGCCGGCGCTGCGTCCTCGCTGGGCATGGGCAGCAGACCCTCCGCGCGCAGGGCGTCCACCACCTTCGGGAAACTGTCCGGCAGGTCGGGGCTGGGCAAGTCCTGCCGCCAGTTGCGGGCCAGCTCCTGGAAGGCCTCGCTGCCCTCGGCCAGTTGCTCGAAACGGAACAGCCGCTGCAGGTAGTCTGGCGTCGGGCCCAGCATCTGGCCGCCCGGGATCTCCTTGAAGGCCGACGAGATTCGGCGGATCAGCCGCATGCCGTTGCCGTCGTGCGCATCGGTCACCGCCAGGCGCGCCCGTGTCGAGCGAAAGGCGCGAAGGAAGAACGCCGCTTCCAGCGTGTCGCCCGCGGCCTGCTTCAGCGCCAGGGCTGCCAGGTCGGGGTCGTACAGCCCGCCCTCGCTGATGACGCGCCCGGTCAGGAAGTGCAACTGGTCGCGGATGGTATCGACCGCCAGCGGCGCGCCACCGCCTTGCGCGCGCAGGAACTCGAGCACGCGGGCGGCTTCACGGATGGCAGTCTCACCGCCCTTGATGGCCACATAGCCCATGTTCAGGTCTCCTTGCTTTGGGGGGTGACCACAATGCGCGTGGTGCGCGGCAGCGCCGCCAGCGCGTCCGGCGCGGCCAACACGATGTCCACGCCCATCGGGTAGGCGTCGACCCAGGCCGTGCGCCGCGCCAGCCAGTCAGGGTGCAGTCCGCTCACCGCCAGCGCCCGCGTGCCCGGCACGCCCGGGCCCTGCAGTTGCAGCGCCAGGGCAGCATCCGCCGGTGTCGGCGCATCGCACAGGGCGTCCACGGTCAGCACCAGCGTCGCGCTGAGTTCGGGCGACTCCAGCGTGCCCAGCGCAGGCCGAAAGTCGGCCTCTGCCGGCTTGCGCCCGTCGAGCAGGACGAAGCGCGCCTGCGCCGCAGGCGCCGTCGGCGCCAGCAGCAGGCGGCGGGCATCCATGCCCAGCAAGCCAGATGGATCGGCCAGGCTCACCGACTCGTCGAGCACCGCCGACAGGAACATCAACACAGCACCGGGCTGCTGCGCCGGCACCAATGTTCCGGGTCGTGCAAAACCGTCCAGCACCGCGCGAAAAGCCTGCTGCTGCGCGTCGGGCATCCACCACTCAGCGGGCTTCATGCCTGTGCCTCCGGCTCCTCATCGGCCTCGGCCAGCAACGCAAAGTCCACGCGCGTGCGCTTCAGCCCCGCTTGCCGGACCGCGCGGATGTCTTCACGCGCCTTCGCGCCACGCAGCGCGAGCGCATCCACCGCCTCGGCGCCGGGCCAACGCTGCGAAAACACGGCATCGAGCACCGCCAGCGCATGGGCCAGATCGGAGTCGTCGGCCATCACCACGGCACCGCCCTCAGCGCGCTCTCCGCGGTGGTTGACCAGTGCGACGGCCGCGCGCGCCATCGGCACCTCACCCAGAAAGAAGGGCTGATGCTGCACAGCGTCGCACCACTGCATCAGCGCCAGGCCGGACTCGACCGGCTGCAGCGGTGTCACCGTCAGGCCCTCGGTCAGTTGGGCGGCGGTGTTCAGCAACGGTTCGCGGCCGACCGCTACCAGGCAGGCAACCAGGTGGCGCCGTTCGATTGTCGGTGTCGGCAAGGGTCGTGACGTCATGATGTCCTCACATCAGCCGCGCACGCAGGCGGGCCGAGAATTGGTCGAGCAGGAAGACCACGATGAATATCGCGATCAGGATGGTCGCCACGTGGTCGTACTGAAACATGTCGAAGCGGCCTTTCAGTTCCTGGCCGATGCCGCCTGCGCCGACCAGGCCGATGACGGTGGCCATGCGCACGTTGCGGTCCAGGATGTAGAGCGTGTAGGCGATGTATTGCGGCACCACCTGCGGCATCACGCCGTACCACAGCGTCTTGAGCTTGCCGGCGCCGATGGCTTCAAGCGCCTCCTGCGGCTTCTTGTCGGCGTTCTCGATGTCCTCGGCGTAGAACTTGCCGAGGAAGCCGGCCGCGTGCAGCCCGAGGGCCAGCACGCCGGCGATCGGCCCGAAACCGTAGGCCAGCACGAGGAACAGCGCGACGATCAGCTCGGGTGCCGATCGCAGCAGGCTGATGCTGCCTCGGGCCAGCGTGTAGGTCGCCCCGTACGGGGTGTAGTTGCGCGCCGCGAAGTAGGCCAGTGGCACCGACAGCATCACCGACAGGATGGTTCCCCACAGCGCGATCTCCAGCGTCTCCAGCATCTTCACCGTGACGGTCCAGAGGTAGCCGAGGGGCTTGACCAGGGTCTCGGTGGTCTCGACGGTGACCTCCATCTGCAAAGTCTGCGGGTTCAGCCGTTGTTCGGTACGTTCCTGCATCTCGATGCGAGCGAAGGGGGCCAGCCGGCCCCGGTCCAGCCCGGGCAGCCGGGCCACGTCGTCCTGTTCGGCGATGGCGGGTGGCCACATCGAGCTGCCCACCCTTGAGAGGCCGCGCACGACCTGCGAGTCGTCGGCCAGACCGACGGTCTTGGCGACTGCCTGCACGCTCATCACGACCATGCGGTCCATCTCGGTGCGGTGGCCGGTCCACAGCAGCAAGACCAGCAGGCCGATCACGATGAGCAGGTGCTTCACGCTGTACGGTGGGTCGAGCCGCCATTCGATTTTTGTGCCCTGGGGTGGCACGGGTATGGGTTTGGCAAACATGGTGTTTTCTCCGCGGGAGGCTGGTTCATGCCGCCAGGGGCTGGCGGCCACTGGCATTCAGCGACGACAGGACTTTCGGGGCGGCGTTGTGGTCTGCAGGTTGGTCTTCCCAGTGCGCGCCGGCGTAGAGCTGCTGCACGCGCTCGTCGGTGAACTCGGCTGGCGTGCCGTCGAAGACAACGCGGCCGTCGCGCATGCCGACGATGCGGTCGCCGAACTCGCGCGCCAGATCCACCTGGTGCAAGCTGCACAGCACGGTAGTGTTGCGCTCGCGGGCCGCCTCGCGCACCAGCGTGAGGATGTCGCGGGAGATCTTCGGGTCGAGGCTGGCCACCGGTTCATCTGCGAGCACGACCTCGGGGTCGAGCATGAAGGCCCGGGCGATGCCCACCCGCTGCTGCTGGCCACCGGAGAGTTCGCCGGCGCGGCGCCGCAGGTGTCGGGGGTCGAGGCCGACCCGTTCCAGCAGCGCACAGGCCTTGCGCCGGTGCTCGGGCGTGAACCAGCCGAGCAGTGCACGACCGGTGGACACCACCGGCAGCAGCCCGGCCAGCACGTTGCCGGCCACGCTCATGCGCAGCGTCAGGTTGAAGTGCTGATGGATCATCGCCACACGCTGGCGCAGGGCACGCTCGGTGTTGGCGTTGAACTCGATGCCGTCGATCATGAGCCGGCCTTCGGTCGGACGCATCAGCCCGTTCACTGCGCGCAGCAGCGTCGACTTGCCGGCACCCGAAGGTCCGAGCACGACGCAGAACTGGCCACGCGGCACCTGCAGGCTGACTTCGGCCAGCGCCCGCGTGCCGTCAGGCCAGGTCTTGCCGAGATGGTGAAATTCGATCATGGGAGGCTCCGCGCGGCGGGAGCACCCTGCGGGGCGGGCCCGCGCGGGTGACTCGTTGGTGGGGGGGTGCTTTCGAGGCCGGGTGTTTGCGCAAAGATCAGCGCGCGCTGGCCTTTTTCATGATGTCAACCTTCACCGTGTCGGTGACCAGCTCGAACATCTTCCCTGCGGCGGCCATGGCGGCTTCGCTCACATTGGCGGTATAGCCATCGACCTTGCCGCCGCCATAGCCGCGGATCTGGTCCTTGGTGATGCCGGGCAGCTTGTCGATGTTGTTGAAAGCGTCTCGGAGCTTGGCCTTGACGCCCTCACTCACCTTCGGGTGGATCGCCAGCGGCGGGTAAGGGATCGGCATGCTCTTGGCGATGACCTTGACCTTGCTCGGGTCCAGGGCCTTGGCGTTGACCGCCTTCTCGAACGAGTCGAATGAGGCGCCTCCGGCGTCCACCAGCCCCTCGGCCAGTGCCTTCAGCACGTTGGCATGGCTGCCGGCCATGTTGATGGCGCCTGCCTGGCGGGTCGGGTCCACACCGGCAGCCAGCATCATCGCCACTGGAACCGCGAAGCTGGAGGTCGAGTTCACGTCGCCCAAGGCGATGCGCTTGCCCTTGAGATCGGCAACACCGTTGATGCCAGCATCGGCGCGCGCAAAGATGCCCGAGTAGTAGACGGATTCACCGTTGCGAACGGCCAGCGCCAGAAGCTCCGAGCAGCCACGCGCCTTGGCCTGCAGGTAGCTGGCAGGGCCAAACCATGCGATGTCGGCCGCGCCGTTGCACATAGCCTCGATCACGGCCGAGTAGCTCTGGCCGACCTTGATGTCGAAGGACAGCCCTGTTGCCTGGCCGATGGCGCCGAAGACGGGCTGGAAGTCCTTCTTCGTTCCGTCTTCGGTACCGCCGTCAGCGGGCACGAGGATCACGCGCAGGGGCTTGCCGACACTGCCATCATGCTGGGCCTGGGCGAAGGCGTTGGTCGCGGAAACAACGCCGGCCAGGCCGATAGCCATGGCGAGCGCTGTGCGAAGGAAGGCTTTGCGATACATTGATGACGCTCCTGTAAGGTAGATGGATTCAGTCGGGAACTTGCAAGGTTCAAGGGGTGATGCGCAGTTGCATGCGGTCTGCGCGGAACCGAGTCAGGGCGTACTCGACCGGGGCTCCATCCCGGTCGCGCACGTTGACGCTCTTGACGCGAAGCACCGGCACATGGGCTGGCATCGCCAACAGGCTGGCGTCATCGCCTTGCGGGAGCGCCCCCGAGACCAGGCTCTCGATGCGCTTCAAGCGCCAGCCATGCTGTGTTTCGATGAACTCGTGCAATGACCCGCCGGTGTAGTCTTGGAGCACACCCGGCAGCAGCGCCAGCGGCAGGTAGTGCGAGATGACGCAGAAAGGGGCACCGTCGACGCTGCGCAGCGTCTCGACCCAGGCCACCGGCTCGCCCTCGTCGAGCTGCAGGCGCAGGGCCACGCCGCCCTGGGCCGGGATGCGCAGCTTGCGCAGCACCGTGCTCTCCGTGGTCCGGCCCTGGGCTTCCAGGGTCTCGGTGAAGCGGGTGCGCTGGCCGATGTCGTAGTCCAGCGGCTTGTGCAACACGAAGCTGCCCATGCCATGACGGCGCTCGACCCAGCCTTCGGCGATCAGCCCTTCCAGGGCCCGACGCAGGGTGTGCCGGTTGACGCCGAAGCGCTCGGCCAGCGCTGCTTCGGGTGGCAACGCATCACCCGGGCGGTGCAGCGAGCGAATCTCGGCTTCGAGCTGTCGCTGGACTTGTCGGTAGACGGTCTCGCCGGTGCCACGTTGAATCACTTCGTCTCCAGATGTCTAGATATCTGGAGACAGAGTCTCGGCAGGCTCCGTGACACTGGTGTGTCGGTGCGATGAAACCTGCCGCCGCCTGCTTGCGTTCCCTCCGCATCGGCCTGCTGGATCGACACAAACGGCTTGGCCCCAATTCGCGCCCGCTGCCCATGCCTATGCTGATCGATTCACAGTAAGGTGCGGGCGAGCAGCTATCGGCATGACCTCAATGGCGCCTGCCAACCACGCGACAGCGTTGCATGCATGGCGTGCAAACCGACTGCTCACCCCAGTTCGGTGGAACGACTGTCGACTATCTGGCATTCAGCTGAGCGTCGGCTACTGGCCGAGAGCGGTCCCGCCTTCGGTATGCAATTCCGCGCACCTACGCAGCCTTCGACCTGCACTCACCGCCCGGAAACCCGCATGAATCCTAGGGGTCGCCTGTTGTTAGTCAACAAGCTGTCAGAGAACAGCGATGACCTCTGATGCCAACGCGCGTCAACTCAAGGCGCCGCAAATGTTGGGCGCTCTGAGTAGCGACGTCAATTGCAGATCCACCGTGCCCGGTTGACCGGACGACCCACCACCACGGCAATGCGCCGCCCGATGACCGGGCGGTCAATGAACGCCTCCAGGCCTTCGACCATCTGCGACAGGAAACGTCGCCCGTCGTCGAGGCGCCCGATCACGATCGCCGACACGGGCAGGCCTCTCTCATGGACCACCGTGAAGGTCTCGACCCAGCCCTCGCCCGTGGGTGACTCGGTGAAGCCCGGCGAGGTTATCGCGTCGATGCCGCCCTGATCGGTGGCCGGGTCGCTGCGCATCCAGCCTGCGGCAGGCGAGG
>CAISYQ010000271.1 GCA_903889735.1 uncultured Methylibium sp. | reverse complement strand
GTTGCAAGCTCATGCCGCGCCGGTGCTCCAGGGTGCCTTGACGGCCATGAGACGTTCAAGCCCGGGGTTGGGGCCGGGAGGTGCGTCGAGCATCGCGGTGAACTGCTTGAACTTGTCGGCGTCCAGGCTGAAAAAGACCTGATCGAGCACCACGGACTGCGCGCGGTCGCAGGCCGCTTCGAGCATGAAGTCCGATCGGTTCTTTCCGAGCAGGTTGGCGGCGTGATCGATCAGATCGCGCTGTTCGGGCAGGGCTCTCAGATTGATGGCGGCGTCACGCATTGGTTTCCCCTATTGATGCATACACAACAGATACACGAATTGTGGCGAAGCGTGTAGCCGTTGTCAATACGAGGTGCGCCACATGCCGCAGGTGCGGGTGCCGGCTGGTAGCCAGTACAGCGCTTTAAAACCTGCTCTTCGGGGCTGTTCGCCCAATCCGGGGAGACGCGGCTGGTGAGGCCCGGCCACCTCTGGGTAAGCGCCGCGCTCGGGCGTCGGACTGAACAACCGGAAATGCGGTGAGCCGAAAGCAGCGGATCTTCGTCAAGCGAGCTGAAAGCAGCTCATCACCTGGGACAGCCGACCGGCCTGCTCGCACAGGTCACCGATGCCGGCTGCCACTTCCACGGCAGCAAGCCGGCCGTGGTCGGTCATTTTAGGCCTGACTCTCCCGACTGAATCGCTGCGATGAAGACCGTTCTGCCCAACCTTGCGGAGATGCTGGCGCAGGTTCCCCAGGTGAGCTTCCTGCTGGCGCAGCGCACGCCTCCTTGAGGCGCGGGCTCACGCACCGGGTGGCGGAGAGCCCGGCGCGGCGTACCAGCGCGACGGAGGCACGAGCTTGGGCTCGGCCGTGTCGGCCATGTAGTGCGGCGACATGATCTGGACGCCATATTCGTTGAAGACATCCTGGATGTTCGCGTGCAGCGAATGGAGCACCTCGGCGCGCGGTCGCGGTTCGGCCGGCACCGCCTGTGCGACCAGCCGGTAGATCGGGTAGTAGTCGGCCAGCGCGGTCTGGAACACCCGCGGCCGCGGCTGCGCAAGAACCCCCGGCGTGCGGGCCGCGGCCTCCACCAGCATGGCCTCTACCTGCCGCCAGGGGGTGTCGTAACCGATGCTGACGGTGGTGTCGACGATGTAGCCCTCGCCCTGTACCGCGCGGGAGTAGTTCTTGGTGGCCGATGACAGGATCATCGCGTTGGGCAGGTTGACCTCCTCGCCCAGCCCGGTGCGGAGGCGGGTGATGAAGAGGCCGATCTCGGTGACCGTGCCCTCGTGCTCACCGACGCGCACATACTCGCCGCGGCGCACGGCCCGCGAGAAAATCAGGATCACGCCGCTGGCGGCCTGCCCCACGGTGCCCGAGGCGCCGAGCGTCACCATGAGGCCCAGCAGCACCGACATGCCCTTGAAGGCCTCGGTCTTGGCGCCGGGCAGGTAGGGGTAGGCCATGACCAGGGCGAAGAGCCAGATCAGCAACGTGGCGATGCGGCGCGTCGGTCCCGCGGTGTCCTGATCGAGCCAGCCGGTGGTGATCTGACTGCGCTCGACATGATCGAAGAGCGGCCGCAGCGCCGCCACCACGCCGCGGGCGATGAGGAAGATCAGCAGCGCGGTCGCGAGGTCGGGAAGGGCGCCGAGAATGCCGCCGCCCACCGCGGCCAGCACGCCCACCATGTAGCCCTGCAGCTGCTCGCCCCAGGGGCGCGTGTAGGGGAAGCTGCCCAGCGCCAGGCCTAGCCAGCTGTAGGTCAGCAGCAGCGCCAGGACCCAGAACATGCCGCCGGCGATGAGCCGCGCAAAGGCGACGAGGCGATCGCGGCGCAGCACCTCGGCGCCAGCCACGCGCAGGCGGTCGGCCTGACCGTGGATGAGCCGCATCAGTCCGGCTTGCAAGGCCCGCCGGGCGCGGCGCAGCAGCGCGATGGTCAGCGCATAAAGCGCGGTGGCCCCCAGCACGACGGCCAGGCCGCGCAGCAGGTGGTCGAGGCTGCGGCTCTCGCGGGTCTCCTCGATCACCTGGCGCAGGCGGTCCACGGCGCGAGCGGTGGCTTCGTCTAGCGTTTCGGCCTGCAGCGGGTCGAGGTCGGCCGGGGAGAGGATGAGCCCGAGCGTGCCGTCGACCAGCACCAGCGAGCCGAGGCTCTCGCCCTTGACCGTGACCAAGCCGGGGCCGCCGCGGGCCAGCAGGGCGCCGATATTGCGGCGGGTGCGGCGGGCCCGCTCGTCCGCCGGGACGCCGAGCAGTGGTGATCGAAAGGTCGCAACGATGCGATTGAAGACGACGACATCGGCCTCGCCGCTGCCGGCCCCCGGGGCGGGTGCCACGGTGGGTGCCACGGTGGGGTTGGCAGCGGTGACAGCACCCGAGCCGACAGGCATGGCCAGGGGCGCGGTCGCCGACGCAGGCCTCTCGGCCGCAGCCGGCTCGGGTGCGGCCTGGGCCAGGCCGACGGACAGCAGCAGGAGGGCAACGGTGGGCACCGCCCGCCGCATCGACCACACCCAGCCCACCATCAGGCGCCTCGAACCGCAGCGCCCGGCTTCACGGCTTGTCTGCCCTCGTTCCACCATGCATCCTCCAACTGTTGCACGCCTTGCTTTCGCAGGTCGGACGGATTCAGCCCGCTGCCGCAGCCATTCTCAGCGCAGATGGTCAGGGCTCGGATCCGCAGTAGCGGCCGGAGCTCACTGCGCCCCGTCTGCGTTATGGCACGGGCAGGCGCTGGGGTCCAGATTCAAGGACGCGCTCCACTGATCGGTCAGTTTTCCGGGAACGTCAATGTGGGGGCGCTGACCCACGCCACGGCTTCAATCCAGCCGGATGATCACCGCCTCGAAGCGTCCGCTGGCGGTCTTCACCGCCCGCACTGAAATGGCCCGTCCCGGCACCAGGTCGGCGAGCGTGCCGTTGTTGACCAGTGGGGGGCGGCCCCACCACAGCGCGGTGCCCTTCAACACCAGGGTCTGGGTGGCGAGATCAATGCGCTCGATCGGTCCCTGGAATATGAAGCCATCGGCCATCACCCGCTCCTCGGTCTGCACCAGCAGCGTCTCGGCGCGCAGCACGCCGCCGCGGGTGGGTCCGCGGGCCAGGATGCCCACGCCCAGGGCTGGCGTGCCACCGGCGATGGTGGCCGCCGAGGCATCCACCGGGATGCCGCCGATGCTGAAGTTCGCCAGAGACATGAACTCGGTGATGTAGCCGCCCAGTCGCGCGGCGTCCCAGTCGGCCAGCGGGGTGCGGTCGCCAGCGAAGGACAGGACGTCGAAGCGCCCCGGGGCTGGGGTGGTCTTGGCCACCCGCAGCCGCACCGTGCGCCCGACCGGCAGGTCCTGGGGAGCGCCTGTCGCGCTGGCATAGCCGAAGGTGGCCGTGCCGATCGTCAGCGTCTTGGCGACCGGATCGCTGGTCTTGATCGGGCCCCGGACTCGCCAGAACGCCACCTGCCCCGGTTCCTCGATGCGCGTGGCGCGGACTTTCTGGGTCTGCTCGGCCGCGTCATAGAAACCGTAGACCTGCACGACCATGCCCGGCCTAATCGAGACCAACCCCTGCGTCAGGCTGGGTCCATAGGCGGTGTTGGTCGATACGAGCACAGGCTGGCCCAGCACCTTCAAGCCGATACCGCCTGAGGCGATGGCCGACACCGGGCCGACGATCTCGCTGCCCAGCGTGATCCTCTGGGCCACGGCCGAGTCCAGCGACAAGGCATCACCAGGGGTTGAGGGTGTGAGATCCCCGGCATCGACCTCCCCGGTCACGCCCAGCTGCAGGTCAGCGGCCGAACGCGGCTCGCCGTCGTCGTTCCGCAGCTCGGCCGAGCGCTCGTCCAGCCTCACGCCCGACACCAGGATGGAGCCGAAGCCCGCGATCGGGCCGGACACATAGGTCCCGGTGCCGCCGGTGCCCACACCGCCGCAGCTCGCCAGGGCGAGCGCAAACATCCAGGGCGCGCCGGCGCGCATGGCGCCCTGGGCGCGTTGGATCAGCTGGCGCAGACGTGACCGGAGGGGGGGCTGCGGCTGGATCCAAGTCGGTCTCAAGACTTCGAGGGCAGTCCCGATCTTGGGGGCTTGTGCGCCAGGCGCCTGCGCTGGGGCGCCACGGCCTGGGACGCGGACATCTTGCTCGGTCCGTCGTCATAGCCGTACAAGCCGATGCGCAGGCGGCGCTGCAGGTCCGCGGGCAGGTCGGCGTCGGATTCCACCAGTTTCTTGAGCCGTGGCACCAGGCGGGCCAGCAGCGTGGCCCATTCACTGCGGATCAGGGACCGCACCGCGGTCAGCGAGCGGTCCGAGAGGCCATCGGCAAAGACCGCCTGCTCGAAGTGCTGCTGGCCATTGCCCAGCACGTTGTCCACGGCGGCGCGCAGGTGGTCGCCGACGTTGTCCGCCAGCAGGCCCAGCATGCGGGTGTGGTCGCCACTGGGCACGAAACCCTCCCGCACCAGCGAGACGGTGTCGGCCGCCTCGTCATAGACCGCGAGCTTCAGGCGCAGCAGTTCTTCCATCAGGCTGCGCGGATGCACGTCGCGGGTGACGCTGCCGACCAACGCCTCAAAGCTGGGCGCCGGCCCCATGCGCGGCAGCGTGCGCGGCAGGCCATCGCCGTCCAGGCTGGCGGGATCGGCGTGCCAAAGTGCGAACACCTCGCTGGACAAGGACCAGCGCGGCGGGGCCCTGTTCGAGTCCGCCGGCTTCATCAGCCGGGTGACCTCGCGCCGGTTGATGCCGGTCACGGTGCTGACGCGGCTGACTTTGCGGTGCGACGCCACATTGACGTGGGCGGCTGCGGCTTCCTGCACCAGCGCCTGTTTGAGGGCTTCCTCCAGGGCGTGGAAGGGCAGTCCTCGGGCGACCGCCAACTGGGCCAGTGGCTGCATCACCGCGGCCAGCGCGTCAAGCAGCGCCTGTCGTTCGTCGGCCTGGGTCGCGGTCTGTCCAGGCCTGGTTTCAGTTTGGACTTCAGTGGGTTCGTTTGTGACGGTCGACATGCCAGCTTCTTGCGGCGCGCAGCCACTTCCTTGGAGAGGGTTCTCGGGTCGCGTTGATTGCGTCTTGGGCGAGGGTAATTTACGGCCCTATGGATTTTGAGGTGCCCAGCAGGTCTTGATCTGGACAGTCAAAAATAAATGTGCAAACATTCTCAGATCGTGGATCCATTGACGCCTATCAATTCGCTGCAGCCGCAGCATCCGCCAAGCCCGGGATCGGTCCGGCGGGGTGGTTGTGCGGCGGTCAGGCCGGCCGATGCGCCCGCCAGCCCGGCGGGCGGCTGAGGGATATGGGCATGGACATGGGCTCAACACCCGGGGCTTTTGCCCCCTCGCCGCGGCCCACTGTGGGGCCTGAGCATTCTGGCGCCGCAGCAGCGAGCCGGTGGCGCGATGGCCTCTGGCCCCGGGGCGCCGCGCAGACACCCTTCACCATGGAGCAGGAGGGCCACGAGGAAGGGCTCAGCGCCCGCCGCCTGCGCGTGGCGCAGGCCACCCAGCTGCACCAGGCCCTGGGCTTCAACGGTCTCGGTTTGGCGGTGGTGTGTCTGTTGTTTGCGCTGCTCTGGTGGGGGCGCGGCATGGACCGCGAGGTGCTGGTCTGGCTGGCGCTGGGCGGCTTGGCCGCTCTGCCCTGCGCCGCCGTGCAACGGGGATTCGATGGCCACCGTGACCGTTCTCCCTCGGACCCGGCGCCGCTGCGCTTCCTGTGGGCCGCCACGGCCGTGACGGCCCTGGCCGGCGCGATGTTCGGCTGGGGCTGGCTCATCGTCTCGCCGCGGCTGATGCCCGATGAGCGTACCGCCTTCATGCTGGCCGGCCTCGCCATGCAGCTCTGGGCGCTCAATGCCTACAGCTCGTTCATGCCGGCCTTCCTGGCGTTCTGGGTAACCGGCGTCCTGCCGGGCATCTACATGCTGTGCCAGCCCGGCAGGCCGCCCGGCGAGTGGTTGGGCTCGGCCCTGGGTCTGGGCGCCACGGCCTTGGCCTCCCTGTGGTTCGCGGCCCGCGCCGCCCGGGCCTTCAGGGGCAACTTGATGCTGCAGGACCGGGTGTTCCGGCTGCTGGACGAGGTGACGGCCAAGCGCGACGAAGCGATCTCGGCGACCCAGGCGAAGTCGCGCTTCCTGGCCTCGGTCAGCCACGACCTGCGCCAGCCGATGCACGCCATCAACCTCTACCTGGCCTCCATGGCCGGCAGCTACGCGCGGCTGCGCACCGACCCCCAGGACGCCCGCTGTGCCGAGGCGGTGCAGTCTGGCATCAAGAGCCTGGGGGAGAGCACCCTCTACCTGAACTCCATGTTCGAGTCGCTGCTCGACATCTCGCGTCTGAACGCCGGCACGGTGGGCGTGGAGATCCGCCACACCACACTCAACCGCATGATGGCCCAGCTCGAGGCCGATTACCGCGAGCTTGCCCAGGCCGAGGGCCTGCGCTTCGAGGTGCGCCTGCCTCGCCAGTTCCACCTGATGGAGGTCCACACCGACCCGGCCCTGCTGGAGCGGCTGCTGCGCAACCTGCTGGTCAATGCCTTCCGCTACACCGCGTCAGGTGGCGTGCGCCTGTCGGTCGTGGCCCGGGGCAAGACACTGGACTTTCGGGTGGTCGATACCGGCCCCGGCATTCCGCGGGCGATGCAGCAGCGCGTCTTCGAGGAGTTTTTCCAGGTCCCCGGCTCCCAGGCCCTCGGCTCGCGCCGGGCCACCAGCGGTCGCGGCATCGGGCTGGGGCTGTCCATCTCCGGCCGCCTGGCCGACAAGCTCGGCGCCCACATCCGCCTGCACAGCCAACTGGGTCTGGGTTCGGTCTTTGCCGTTCGCCAGTCGATCCGCATCGCGCTGCGCCCCCAGACCGACCGCCTCAGTCCTCGCGCGGCGAAGCTGGGGACGCAGTTGCCGCCAGGCCTGTTTCTCGCGGTCATCGACGACGACATCGACATCCGCCGCTCCACCCGCCAGATGCTCGAGACCCTCGGCGCCGAGGTCTTCACCGCCGAGAGCGCCACCCAGGCGGTGGAGCAGCTGGGCCGGCTCGGACGCCTGCCCGACCTTCTGCTCAGCGACTACGGGCTGGTCGGGGAAAACGGCCTGCAGGCGATCCACCGGGTTCGTGAGGAGTTCAACCACGACATCCCGGCCATCCTGATCACCGGGGAAACCTCGGCCGAGCGCGCCGCGAGCTTTCGCGACAGCGGCTTCCCCGTGCTCTACAAGCCTGCGTCGGGCGAGCAGCTGGTGGCGGCCATCACGGAAGCGCTGCAGCCTGGCGTCACGACTGCTTCTCCTTGAAGCCCAGCCGCTGCGCCGCCAGCAGCGCCTGCGTTCGGCTGACGACGCCGAGCTCCTTGAAGATGGCGCTGACATGCGCCTTCGCCGTGGCCTCGATGATCTGCAGCGTGTCGGCGATCTGCTTGTTGGTGTAGCCCTGGCAGATCAGCCCCAGCACCTGCACCTGGCGCGAGGTCAGGTGCACGCGCTGCAGGCCGTCCAGGTTGCGCGGGCCGTCGGTCGTCAACCAGACGGCGGTGGTCAGCCCCTGCCGCAGTGCCCGTCCGATCAGTTCCACGATGCGGTCGGGCGGCGTCGACTTGCTGACGAAGGCCTTGGCGCCCGCCCCGAGGCAAACCCCCACCCGCAGGGGATCGTCCGATCCCGAAATCACGACGATCTGCAGGTTTGGATGCCGGTTGTGGATCTGGTCGATCAGTTCCAGCCCCGACAGGTCCGGCAGCGTCAGGTCCAGCAGCAACACCGACACCGGCAGGCTCTCGGGCGGTTGCGCGCCGATGAAGGCGAACGCCTCCTCCGCACTCCCGCCTGCGGCGACCAGGGCATCTGGGAAGCTCAGCTTCATCAGGCTCTCGAGGGCCTGCTTGTACAGCGGGTGGTCCTCGACGATCAGGACAAAAGGCTTGACGCTCATAGGCCTGATTATGCCGACCGCTGCCGAATGAAGGGATGGATCAGCAGGGTGGGATCGGCACAGAACGACCGGCCCTGACAGCGGCCAGCGGGAGGGCGGCGCCGATAATCAAGTCGATGACTGTCAATCCACCCTGCGATCCGCGCCCGCCCCGCGATCCTGCTGATCGCGCCCAAGACCGCAGTACCGATCTCCAGGCGCAGATCGACCGCCTGGGCCAGTTCAACCTCGACATCGCCCACGACCTGAACGGGCCATTGGGCAGCATCGGACTGCTCGCCGCGCTGGCTGAGCAGCAACTGGACCGGGGTGATCTCGAACAGGTGCGGCTCTCACTGCGGCGCATCGCCGGTCAGGCGCGCGATTCGCAGACCACGCTCGACGCCCTGCTGTGCCTGTCCGGCGCCCTGGGTGCGGCGCCCCGGCACCTGGACACCGACCTGGGCGCCGTCGCGCAGGCCGCCTCTGAAGCCGCTGCGCTGGCGGTCGGCACCGCCCACCCCGGGGCCGCCCTGCCGGGGGTGGTGGTGGAGCCGCTCGGCCGTGCCCAAACCGATCCGGGCCTGCTGCACACCGTGCTGGTCAACCTGATCGGCAACGCCCTCAAGTTCAACCAGGGCCGCCCCGACGTGCGGGTGGTGGTGCGGCGCGAGCCGGATGCCTGCGACCGGGTGGCGCTGGTGGTCAGCGACAACGGCGTCGGCTTCGACGCCACACCCGCAGGCGCGACCCAGGTGCCCTCTGAGCGGGCGGAGCCCGGTGCCATGCTGCCGGGCGAGGGCCGCGGCCTGGGCATCGTGCGGCGCGCCGTCGCCCACCTGGGCGGCACGGTGGAACTGCAGTCACGCCCAGGGCAGGGCACCGCCGTGCGTTTCACGCTCGGGCGGGACTGAAGCAACCGGGCCTTGGGGATATTCAGCTCGCGCGGCGTGCCGGTGAGGCCGGACTCGGCCGCTGACGAGGAAGACGTCGCCGCCGATGCGCCTCCAGGCTGGAAACCGCACCAACGCCGAGCTCAAGGCCAATCTACTCCAAGATGAAACGCCCAGGCGGCCGGGTAGTGCGTGCCGACGCGTATTGGAATTTGTCGATGGCTAAAATGGCCATCCACAGAGGAACTCTCCATGCGCATCACCGCCACTGACGCCAAGAACCGATTCGGCAGCATCTGCGCCCAGGCCAAGCGCGAGCCTGTGTTCGTGGAGAAGTCTGGTCAGATCGATACCGTCATTCTTTCGCTGGCTCATTACCAGGAACTGCAGGCCAGCCAGTCCAATGCAGGGCGGGTTGCTCGCCGCGAGGCCTTTGAAGCCGAGTTCGGTGAGTGGATCGCTGCGCAGAATGCTTGGATTGAAGCCCATGGCATTCCAGGGTCCGACTTGAGGCCCTGGTGAGCGGAGACGGTCGATGGCGCAGTACGACGTCTACGTCAATCCCAGCGCGAGCGCCCAGCAAGGCATGCCGTTTGTGGTCGTGATTCAGAGCGACTTGCTGGATGCATTGGCGACGCGAATCGTCATTCCCTTGGCCGATATGAGCTTTGCGGGCAAGGTTCCGAGCGCGCTGTGCCCTGCCATTGCGGTCAAGGGGCAGCGCTACCACGCTCTGGCTCACTACGCCGCACCCCTGTCCGCAAAGTCCTTGCGCCGACCCGTGGCCAACGTGGCTGCGCAAGCCAGCGAATTGGTGGCGGCGCTGGACGTGGTGCTTTCCGGGCTTTGACCCACTGAGTCCTGTCAGGCCCAGCCGATCATGTCGTAGGCGGGGTCTGGTCGTCGATGCCGGTGGCGTGGCCGCCAGCCTCCCTCAAGCGCGGCCGCTGCGGCCTTCGGCAACCAGGGCGGGATTGAAGCGCGCGTCGTTGTACATCTTGAACTGACGGTAGACCTTGAAATAGGCGCGCCCCGCGGCGCTCTCCGTCAGCAGGCGGTCCAGGCAGCCGCCGAGATCCTCACGCTGCTGCAGCAACTGGGTGAGCTTGACGCGGCTGCCGTCGCGGTGAGCATCGTCGACGTCATCGCGCCCGGTCTGCTGGCGCATCGCCTGGATCTTCAGCGCCAGGATCGACAGCCGGTCGATCATGCTGCCGGCGGTCTCGCTGCTCAGGCGGGCGCCGGCCGGGGCGCGCGAGACCGGCGTGTCGGTGCGCGCCGAGGCCTCGTCCACCAGGCTGAGGGAGATCAGCAGGCATTCATCGACCCGCTCGGTGGCGTCGTTGCGGGCCTGGTTGAAGCCGTCGATGCGGCGCTTGTTGGCGGCGATCTCGCTGTCGCTGACCCGGGTGCGGCGCGCCAGGTCCTCCTCGGCCCAGAGGAGGCTGTTGTGGCGGTGGTTCACAACGATCCACTGCCACACCACCCCGGCGGCCGGGTGGGCTTCGCTCGTCGGCCAGCCCGGTTGAGCCAGGCAGTCATCGTGCAGGGAAATCACACCTTGAGAATTCGGCACGTTCATGGAGGCCAGGCGGTCGAGGCCTTGGCAAGGTTTGAGGGGCGTTGTTCAATCGCGACCCACTCGTGTCGGAACGGGAGTGATCGGCGCGCCTATCCAGCTCACACCGACAAGCCGAGTCCTCCCGCGGCATGCCTGGCCAGGCTGTCCGGCGGCGGCGCCGCAGCCTGCCCCGCACTGAGCTGCGGTAGCTCATCGATCCAGAACGCCAGGAATTTCAGGAAGGTCTCCAGGTTGGCTAGGAAGGGCTCGATGCCCGTCATCTGGCCCACGTCCAGGCGCTGACTCAGCAGCACCTCGGCCGGGTTGCCCGAGTTCAGGGCCAGCGCGGCCGCGCCGGTGGCCTGACCGTTGTGGTTGGCGCTCAGCAATTGGCTCAGCACCTCGGCGCTGGGGGCGTGCAGGTAGCCCACCACCCCGCTCAGGTGCAGGACCACGCCGTCCGGGGCGCCCTCGAGGAAGAATTCCGCGCCGTCCGGCAGCACCAGTTCGCAGATGCCCTCGTCGCTGAAATGCAGGTCGGGCAGCCCGATCTGCGCGCCCAGTTGTTCGATCAGGTCGCGATTGTTCTTCATGGTGTGCGGGGGAGGGTTGGGGGGTGAGGGCTCAGCCTGCAGCAGCGCCGGCCAGCGCCGTGAGGGTCTGGTCCAGCCGGGCGATTTCGGCTGTGCCCTTGAATTGAATGGCCTCGATCAGTTCACGCAGCCGCGGATCCTGCAACGCCGGGTCGGCGATGGCGTGGTGGTTGCGCAGCGCTGCGAGGGTCGGGCGCTGGGCCTGGTCGGGGTGCAGCATCGCGTTGGTGAGCTGCTCGACGCCGTCCAGGTTGCCCAGGGTGCGCCCCGACACCAGGGCTTCATTCAAGGCAGCGGGCCGGTGCACGGCATTCCCGCGGTCCTGCGTCCACGCAGTCCGGGTATCTGGAAGATCAAATTGTCCGAGCATGTCACCATCTCTCAGGATTCGGCCATCGTTGGTGCGCTGGTTGAGGATGGCAGCGTCCCTGGGGTCAGCTTCCCCCCGTGAATTGCTCATCTGCCGCCACACCACGCCCAGGGCCCAGGTGTCCACCTTCCCGGCCTGTCGGGATCGGCCGAGCAGCTCCGGCGACATGGACAGCGGGGATCCTGCAAATGGGGCCGGGTCCAACAGAGCCCCCGTGTCGCCCTCGCCCAGATCCATGATCAAGACCCGGCCGTCATTTGAGAGCAGCATGTTCTCGAGCTTGATGTCGCGGTGTGCGATCTGGCGGTCCTCCAGGTGGGCGCAGCCCTCCACCATCTGGGCGAACAGGCTGCGCATCATCAGGCCGTGCGTGGCTTCGGAGATCGTGCCTGTCAGGCGCAGCAGATTGATGTCCTTGACCAGCCCCTCCGGCCCGGGGCCAGCCTCCTCCATCACGGTGAACAGGCTGACGCTGTCGGCCAGATGGGTCGGGGGAAACCACTCGTCCACGTGCGTGCCAAAGGCGTCGACAGACGTTCGCACCGTCTCGTAGGGCGTCTGCGCCACGATGATGCCCTTGGCCGCCAGCAGGTTGGGGTGACCCTGCATGTTGTCGCCCATGGCGTGCATGTGGTTGGCGAACTCCTTGCCCACCTTGCCCACCAGCCTCCGGTCAGCCACCCCGAGGCCCAGTTCGGACTCTTTGGGATCATGGGTCGTCGCCTTCAGCACGATGCCCGGCCCGCCGCCCGTTGGCAGATAGCGCAAGGCCACGCCATGGGCTCCATTGCCGAGCTGCTTGTCGAATTCATAACTCTGGCCGTTGAAGATGACCGCCTCGGGCCGACCCGCGACATCCCATGCCTGCACGCGGTTGCCTTCCCCGAGCAGGTGCAGGGCGCCGCGCGCTAACCACCCTTCTCCCTGGGCCAGCTGCAGCAGCTCCTGGCGCCGGGTGGGGCCGTCCATGCCGCGCAGGAGGCTGGACAGCCCGTCCCGCGCAATGTGCTCCGCCCCCAGCGTTCGCTGCCGGACGGTGTCGGCGGAAGGCTCGGAGGGCGCTTGGTGCAGCTTGACGCGCGCTTGCGCCGCCAGGCGGTCGAGAGCCGAGCCTTCCGTGGCTTGGTTCTTGGCCTGCTCTTCGAGCGCCGCCAGTTTGGCGTTGTCGAGCCGAGAGGCCGGCAAGGCGGTGGCCGCGGCATAGGCGGTGGGCAGCGCATGTTCCGACTTGACCGTCGCCAGCCATTGGGCCTGCACTTCGCCGTCGATCCGGGCCGCGGCGGTGGCGCGGGCGTCGGGGTCGACGGTCAGGGTCTTGGTGGCGCGGGCGGGGGCGGTATCGGGATCCAGGACATGGCCGAGGATCAGCTGCAGCCCGTCCAGGTGGCGGTTTGCAGCGTGGGCCACGCTGGCCGGGGTGGTGGTCGCCGGGGCGGCGGGCTTGGCGCTGTCTTTGAAGCCGAGCGCCTCGAGCCGATTGAGCATCGTTTCGCTGGTCACCCGCTTTTGCGCGTTGGCGGCCTTCAGCGCCCCGAACACGGGGCTGTTGTGCACCCGTTCCAAGGCGTCGGGCCCCGCACCGGCGAGTTTGCCCTGCAGGAGGGCGATGGCCGGGTGTTTGCTCGCCTTTGTGGCCCCAGCCGGGTCCAGTTGGGCGGCGTGCCGCGTCAGGCTGGCCAGCAGGTCCACCGAGCCGGCATCGAAACGGCCGCTCTTGATCTGACCGGCCAGCGAACTGGCGGCGCTGTCGGCGCGGTAGCCATGCCATGCGGTGGAGACGGCCTGCGCGAAACGCTCGAAGAGGTTGGGGGCGGGCCGCGCCAGCGCCTGGGCGGCCGCCCGTGCCATCGGGCTGGACGGTGCCTGCAGGCGCGCGGTGGTCGGATCCACCTGTTTCATCACCGCCTGGAATGAGCGATGAGTGCCCAGCAGGGCCTGCCTGTTCACCAGGGCCTGGCCCCCGCCGCTCACGAGGACGTTGCGAGGCTGGGAAATCGTCTCGCGCTCCGCCCTCAGTTCGTTATCCGTACGCGGCTGCGCCCGGGACGTGTCGACCGTGGGCCCGCTGCGGGCGGGTGGGGAGTTTGAGATGCCGGTCATGGGGTGACTCCAGGGGTGGGTGCCGTGCGCACGGTGGGATGGCGGGCAGCTCGGGGGCGAGTGGCTGGGCAACTACCCAAAAGTATGGATGGCCCCGCGTAGTTGTACAAACATAAACGCCGATGAAGATCCGTCGAGGCGGCCGTTCAGTTGCCCCTGCCCGGTCGCTGCCCTGCATGTTTCCCGCTTTTGCGGCATCTCGGCAGCGTCCTGATTCAGCTCGGTCAACGCTACTTTAGGCGCATAAACTGGCGTTGAACATGGCGATCAGCTCCATTCCCCCGCAGTCCCGGCCGGACACCTCGGCCCCGACGCTGATGTTCTGGAACCGTCGATGGAGAACAGTGGATGAGTGAGGTTCGTGACGTGACCGAAGCCGAGGCGTCCCAGGCGCATCAGAGCCCTCTGCCGTGGCGGTTCCTCGGCGTTCTGGGCATTGCCGTCTTCGGTGCGGCTTGGGGGTTTCTCGACATCATGGCCATCGCCGTGGTCGATGGCGGGGAGTCCGAGGGCACCGTCTACGCCGGCGCCTACCTGGCAACGACCATGGTCTTCACCGCCCTCACCGTTCCCCAGGTGTCCCGGGCCTGCGATCGTCTGGGCGACATCGCCGCTTTTCGCCTGTCGAAGCTGGGGCTGGTGTTGGCGTGGGGGTTCGCTGGAATCCTGATGCTCCAGGGGTTCACCGACGAGTGGTTGCTGCTGGTGTTTGCGCCCTTCTTCGGCGTCCTGGCGGGGTTCTCGGCCGTGCTGAACCCCTTGATGGCGAGCCGCCTCATGGGGGGCGGGGAGATGTCGCGGGTCTTTGCCGTGATGTCCGCCGTGGCCGGCGCCAGCTGGGCGGTGGGGGCGTTGATGGGAGGCTGGATCAGTTCGCACGTGGCCCAGGGCTGGGGTGTGCTCGCCGCCGGGCTTGCCACCATTCCCTTTGCCTTGCTCTCGATCCGGCCCACGCCCACCGCCGAGACCGCCAAGCCCCTGGCCGGCCCGTCCCCTGCGGTCAGCACCTGGCAGATGCTCAGGTCCAGTCCTGAGTTGAGAACGGCAGTCCTGCTGGGCGCTGCCCTGGCCTGTGTGGTGGCCCCGGTGGTCTCCCTGGTGGTGCCGATTTCTGACGAGCTGTTCCACCAGAACTTCATCTTGACGGCCGGCGTCATGATGGCCTCGCTGTCGGTGGGGGAGGCCATGGCGGCGCCACTCATCAAATGGCTCAGGCGCGCCCGCGAGGACCTTCCCGCGGCCAGGATCTGCGGCCTCGGCTGCGGGTTCCTGCTGTTGTTGTTCGCCGCTGACGTCTACGCCTTTGGCGACCGCCTGGTCCTGGAGCTCATCTTCTGGGTCATCATCTCGCTGGCCTTCGGGGCCTGCTTCTACTCTGCCCGGGCCCTCAGCCTGGGGGCCGCCGTCTCGTCGGGGGCCGGCGGCGATGCCTCCCGCATGATTTCGGTGTTCCTTTTTGCGGCCACCGTCGCGGCACCCCTGGGCGTGCTGGGCTGGAGCATGGCCATCGAGTACCTGTCCGTGCGTCACGCCCTGTCAGCGGCGGCCTTGTCGACGCTGGCGGTGTTCGTGCTTCTGTTCAGACAGACAAAGGCCACCTCCGGCCAGACACCTCGGTCCTGAGCAAGCACCCCCTGAGGCCCTGCGGTTTGCGGCGCTGCAGCCTGGGAGGGTGCCGGCCGGGATGGGTCACGAGCGGGCGCTCCGGACTGCGCAAGGCGCTCAGCCGCGCTGCGCTGCCGCAGCGTTGATTTCGAGGGTGATATCCCCCATCTTTTGGAGCGCGCTTTGCACCGTAATGATCAACTCTTCCGCGGGACCGATGTCATCCACTGCCAAGGCCTCGCCGTTCAACCTATCGACGAGGTTCATCAGTCCGGCGTTGTTCACCGTCGCGGAAATACCGTTACGGCCGCGCGCGTGGTCTAGGCACACCAGCGTGTACAGGAAATCGGCCCGGTCACCCACATCGCTCACACCGGCTTGGGTCATCGCGTCTGCCAGGGCCGTCGCGTAGCCGCGCAGGCTGGCCTCGTTGTCTTGCGGCGAGGGGATATCGAGCGCCGCTTGAACCGCGATCTGGAATTTGTCGCTGATCTTGGAGCGACCCTCACTGAAGTGCTGCTCCAGCAAGCGTCGGGCTGGGTTGTCCAGGGGCACGCCCGGCAGCAGCGTCGCGATCTGGTTCATCTTTGTCCGCTGACGGTCGATGGCCGCGTTGAGCCCCGCCGCCATCATGTCGTCCACTTCGCGGCCTTGGAGAATGTGCGTCAGATCCCCCACCGGGAATCTGATCCCGATCTCGAGGAAAGCCTTCCGCGCGCTCCCGCCAAGGGCCATGCTCGGCCTGTTACCCGAGCCTTGCTCATCGATGAGCTCCAGCACGTTGGCGAAATCGTCCAATCCCTCAGTGCGAGCGCGAGCGATAAGCCCTTGTACATAAACTGTTTCATCAAACTTCGGGAGATTGGCGGCCTTGCACAGCGCTTTAGCGATCACGCTGTCAGCAGTGGCCGCCACCGTGGCGGGGGTCAAGGTGTTGTTGCGGACGCGCCCATCGGGGCCGAGTTCCTGTGCCGCAGACCTCAGTTCGGCTTCGATGTCGTACGCCAGACCGCCGATCCCGGCCGGGCTCCCAGGCCCTGACATCATCCGTTCCCGGAGCGCGTCTCTTTCGGCACCCTGCAGCTGGGCCTGGTCAAGAAGACGGTCGGCGGCGCTCCTCATGAGCGAGCCCATACGATCGTGGGTCGTGGCTGTCCTGATGAAGAGCTCGTTCTCTATCCAGCGCTCGCCGCCGCGCTGGGTGGCGGAGTCGGCGTAGCTTGACACCACCCTTGCGTCCAGTCGAAGCGCACCTGGGCCATCCATGAAATCGTTTAGAAACTTCGGTCCGTGCGCCGTCTTGATCGCGTCCAGGAAAGCCGTGCGGGCTTGCAACTCCTTGGTCTGGACGGTGGCCGCCGAGCTGAAGAGATCGACCACCCGCACCACGAAGCGGTCCCAGGTGGACGTCGCGATGCCGCTGCCGTCGTTCTTGAGGCGGATCGCGCCTTCGCCCAGTTGCCGGGCGGCGTCGGTGAAGGCCTGAAGATTGGGCTTGGGTTGGATCGTCGTCATGAGAATCTCCTTAGACGCGCAGGCCGGCCGGCGCTTCGGCAGGCAGGGTGGCTTGGGGTCGTGCGGACGGGTTGCGGGGCAGCGCGGCCAGCCGACCGCGCCACGACTGCGCCAGGTTGAGCTGGTCCTGCAGCCACTGCTGCAGCGAGCTCGGGGTGAGTTGCTGCTCGTGCAT
>CAISYQ010000270.1 GCA_903889735.1 uncultured Methylibium sp. | reverse complement strand
GCAGCGGCCGCGGAAACCGCTGTGGTCGCAGGCCGGGCAGCCGGCGTTCGAGAAGTGCATCAGCCGGCCATTGACGCCAAAGCGGCCCAGCCATTCACCCCGGAGCTGCTGGCGCGCGGCCCCCGAGTCGGACTGCGGCTGATTGAAGAGGTAATCATCCATCAGCTCGTCGAGCTCGGTGTCGCTCATCGGATGCGGCTCGCGGCACTGGGCGCAGCGCTTGCGTACCAGCCGCTGCGCCACCACCAACAGCAGCGAGTCGGCGAAATTGAAGGGGTCCAGGCCCATGTCGAGCAGGCGGGTCACGGTGTCGGGCGCGCTGTTGGTGTGCAGCGTGGACATGACCAGGTGACCCGTGAGCGAGGCCTCAACGGCCATGCGGCCGGTCTCGGCATCGCGGATTTCGCCGATCATGATCACGTCGGGGTCGGCGCGCAGGAAGGCACGCAGGGCCTTGGCGAAGGTCCAGTCGATCTTGGGGTTGACCTGCACCTGGCGCAGGCCCGGCTGGGTGATTTCCACCGGGTCCTCGGCCGTCCAGATCTTGCGTTCGGGCACGTTGATGTGGCTGAGCGCCGAGTGCAGCGTCGTGGTCTTGCCCGAGCCCGTGGGACCGACGCAGAGCACCAGGCCATAGGGCCGCTCGATCGCGGTCTTGAGCTGCGTGAGGTGGCGCGGGCTGAAGCCGAGGTTGCCCAGCGGCACCGGCTTGGCCGAGGTCAGCAGCCGCATCACGACGTCTTCCAGGCCGTTGTTGGTCGGTATCGTGGCCACCCGCAGCTCGATGCGGTGGGAGGGCGAGAACTTGGCGAAATTGATCTTGCCGTCCTGGGGCTTGCGGCGCTCGGAGATGTCGAGGTCGCACATGATCTTGATACGGCCGATCACTGCGTTGCGGTAGGTGTGCGGCAGCTCGAGGTAGGGCCGCAGGACGCCGTCCTTGCGAAAGCGGATCTTGAGCTTGTCGCGACCGGGGTAGTTCTCGATGTGGATGTCGCTCGTGCCGTCGTTGTGGGCCTCGATGATCATCGTGTGGATCAGCCGCACGAGCGAGTTGTCACTCTGCTCGATGGCCTTCTCGCCGTCGCGGCGGGGCTGGTCGGAATCCTCGCGCTCCAGGCTCTCGAGCAGCTTGTCCGTGCCTGTGGCTTCCTGGGCGGCTTCCTCGGCCGCGGCGGTCTCGATGCCGATGCGCGCGTAGGCTGTCTTGACGGCCGCCGCCACGTCGCCCGCCTGGGCCAGCACGGGCGCCACCTTGCAGCTGCTCGCGAATTCGATCTCTTCCAGCGTGGACCGACCCGAGGGGTCCTCCAGCGCCACCACCAAGGTCGTGCCGCGCAGCATCAACGGCAGGGCACGCAGCCGCTCGGCCACCGGATGAGGGAGCTTGCGAAGCGCCTCGGCGGAGACCGGGAATTGATCCACGTTCACCGACGGATAACCCATCTTGCGGGCCAGCGCGGTGCGCAGATCCTGGCGCGATACCTTGCCCGTGCGCACCAGCAGTTCGCCGATCGGCACGCTGCGGTCGGTTTTCTGGAATTCGAGCGCCTCCTCGAGCTGGGCGTCGGTGATCAGCCCCAGCGAGATCAGGGCCTCGCCCATGCGCACCATGGGCATGCGGCTCTGCATGCGGATAGCCTCGAGCAGCTGCTCGGGGTTGGCGCTCTGCTGGCTGATCACGGCCGGCGCAGCGCTGCGCTCGGGCTCGGTTGGCGGCGCAGTCGCAACGGGGTTGCCCACCGGGCTCAGCTCCGCCAGATCGCCGGAGAGGGTCTCGGGGCCGGAGATCGTTGCAGGGCCTGCGTCGAAACCATCGCCGTCACCCACCCGGGACGAGAGGATGGCTTCCCG
>CAISYQ010000269.1 GCA_903889735.1 uncultured Methylibium sp. | reverse complement strand
GACCGGCTGCGCTGGCCCCAGGCCCGCGTGGCCCGCGCCCTCCAGCGGACGACCCGGCAAATCAAGAAGATGCTCCGAAAACAGCGAGTTAGTTCCCCTTTGAGGGTGAACCAACCCGGACAAGCGGCCTGACCTCGCGCGAAAAGCGTCGCCCGATAGCGGCGTGCCACCCGCCACGACCGAGACGCAACCCGAGCTGTTCACCGTTGAGACGGTGCAGGGCTATGCCACGCTCAAGGCCAAGGAGCGGCGCTTTGTGCAAGCACTCTTCGAGGGAAAGAACCAGCGCGAAGCCGCCCGCGCGGCCGGCATTGTAGGCAACGACAAGCGCCTCGACGAAGCAGGCTGCAGACTGGCAAGGACGCGCAAGGTCAGCGCGCTGATGAACCAAGCCTGGGCGCGCTCCGGCGCGTCGATCGACGACACGCTGAAGCAGGCCGCGGAGCTGCAACGCATCACGTTTGCCGAAGCCACGAGCGAACTCACTGCCGAGCGGCGGAAAGCGGCCTTCGACCAATGGGGCAAGGTTTCGGCGCTGATCGCCAGCATTCACGGCCGCCTTCAGCTCAACGTCACCGGCTCGGTGGCGCACACGCACACCGGCGAAGTTTCGTTTACGCTGCCGCCTTCCGCCCTGCCCGTCCTCGCGCAGATGCGCCGCGACGTCGTCACCCCGGCCGCCGCGGCCAGCCGCAACTGACCATGGCCCCCGCCACGATCAACCCGGCCACGCTCACGACCGAGCAGAAGGCGCTCCTCACGAGCCCCTACGGTTTTGGCCGGCACATCCTCGGCTTGCCGCTGATGGACCAGCCGCGGCGCAAGATCGGCGAGTGCCGCGACGGCGAAAACCTGTTCTACGAGATCCACGACAACGACAGCCAAAAGCGCGTGGTCGACGACCTCGACGCCCACGGCAGCAAAGTCGCCTGCCGCACGGCCAACGGCGCCGGCAAGACCACGATGCTCGTGCCCACGGCCACGTTTTGGTTTATGTCGGTCTTCCCCCGCGCCAAGGTGGTCATCACCTCCGGCGTGGACCGCCAGGTGCGCGAGCAGCTCTTCCCCGCCCTGCACGCCCAGAAGAAGCGCCTGCAGGATTGGCGCTTCAACGACGCCGACATCGATGCGCCCAACGGCAGCCGCTGCGTCGGCTTCACGACCCGCGACGGCGGCCACTTCGAGGGCTGGCACGGCAACAAGGTCGAGCTTTACGACCTCTTCAAGCACGACGGCCCGCTCCTGATCATCGTCGACGAGGCGAAGAGCGTGCAGCCCCAAATCTTCGACGCCATCGACCGCTGCACCTACCAGCGCCTGATGATGGTGAGCAGCTGCGGCGCCGCGACCGGCCGCTTTTACGACGCCTTCACGAAGGACGCGCGCTTTTGGAAGAAGCACCAGATCGGCGCCGGCCTGTGCCCGCACGCCGACCACGAGAAAAACAAGGAGCTGATCCTCCGCCGCGGCCGCAACGACCCGCTCGTGAAGAGCAAGGTCGACGCGGAATTCTCGGGCAGCGAAGAGGGCGCCCTGATCCAGCTCGACTGGGTCAACCGCTGCACCGAGCGCACCGTGGCCTTCCGCGACGGCGCCGCGAACTTTTATTGCGACTTCGCCCGCGGCGGCGACGAGAACGTGCTGGCCGAGGCCCGCGGCAACCGCGTGCGCGTGGCCGCGGCCTGGCGCGAGAAGGACACGATGCGCGCCTGCGGCGAATTCATCCGGCTGTTCCGCGCGCACGGCCTCACCCAGGAGACGGTGCCGCACTGCGTGGCCGGCGACAACTGCGGCCTGGGTGCCGTGATCATCGACCGCCTGCACGAGCTCGGCTGGTGCATCCAGCGCGACGACGCCGGCGCCGCGGCCGACGACAGCGAGCGCTACGTGAACCGCTCGGCCGAGACGTGGGGCGAAGCCGCCCAGCAGATCGAGGCCGGCCAGTGGATCATCGCCGACGACGAGCAGCTCCAGGCCCAGCTGATCAGCCGCAAGACCAAGCCCCGCAGCGACGGCCGCGTGCAACTCGAGTCCAAGGAAGAGATGAAGAAGCGCGGCATCGGTTCACCCGACCGGGCCGACGCCGTGCTCGGCGCGATGCGCAAGCCGAAGGACTACAAGCCCCGCGCGTTCATGCACGCGAGCGACGGCCGCGACTTTTCCCTCGTGCACCAGATGGCCGAAGACGTGAACGCCTACCAACAGATCAGCGGAGCCAGCTGCGAATGATGCGCCCATGAGTATTTGCCCCAAACACGACGACATTCTGGCCGCCCTCAATTCCCGCAAGGCGTGGGAGCTGCGCCAGGCGACCTGGTATCAAATGCGCCACGACGGCCTGCGTCGCCGCAACAAGCCCTGGCCGAACGCCGCGGACATGCACTTTCCGCTCGCGGACGGCATGATCGAGAAACTGAAACCGACCTTCGTGTCCCAGGTTTACGCGACCGACACCGTGGCCACGTTCGTCGCCTTGAAAAGCGACTGGCAGGCCTACCAGGCCGGCGCCGCGCAGTGGTTCGACCACCAGCTCAAGCAGGAATCCAACTTTGAAGAGGAGATCGACATCGCCATCGACACGATGCTCCAGACCGGCAAGTGCCCGATCAAATGCTACTGGAACCCGACCGCGGCCCAGCTCGTGTTTGAGGCCATCAACCCGGTTTATCTGATCGTGCCGCCCTGGACGGCCCAGCTGCGCCACGCCGACTGGATCGTGCACGTGCAGCGCTACAGCAAGGCCGCCTACAAACGGCTGCCCAACTTCACGGTCGACGACGCCACGGTGGAGAAACTCTGCAGCGGCGACGGCCAGGCCGAGGAGGCCAGCAGCTACGAGACCCAGCGCGTGAACCGCGAGGGCATCACCAAGGGCGCCGAGAAAAACGAGATCGTCGTCTGGGAAGTCACCTACCGCAACGAGGCCGGCCAGTGGTGGGTCAAGACCTACAGCCCCACGCAGCCGACCCTCGTGCTGCGGAAGGAATTCGGGCTGCCCTACAACCGCGGCGCCTTCGCCGACAAGAGCCCGCCCCCGCCCTTTACCGAGTTTAACTTTGAGGTGAAGGAGCGCGGCTACTACAGCCCCCGTGGCGTGTGCGAGCGCGTGGCCGCCGAGGAAGCCAGCCTCTCGAAAGATTGGAACACGTCGAAGGACCACCAGACGATCACGTGCAGCCCGGTCTTTTACGCCAAGCAGGGCGTGCCCGCCAACGCCAACGTGCGCATGGTGCCCGGCCAGATCCTGCCCTTCGAACTTGCCGCCGTGCAGTTTCCCCCGCTGCCGGCCGACATCCCGAACGCGATGCAGGGCACCCAGCGCATCGCGGAAGAACGCCTCAGCGTTCCCAGCGTGGGCGTGGGCCGCGCCGTCGACCCGTCGAAGAACAAGACGGCCGCGGAGACCAACCTCATCAGCTCGATCATGTCGGCGAGTGGCGACGTGCGCAGCCGCGCCTTCCGCCGGCAGCTCGGCAGCCTGCTCAATCTGGCCTGGGGCATCGCCGTGCAATACCGCCGCGAGACCCTCGATTACTATTTCAACGACGAGCTCCAGCAGCTCGAGGCCGCCGCCTTCGAAGGGCGCTACCGCATCGAGCCGAGCGGCTCCGGCGACAACAACAACCGGGCCCTCGTGCTCCAGCGCGCGATCAGCCGGAAACAAATGTTCACCGGCAACCCGAACATCAACCAGCGCGAGCTGGACCGCAGCGTGCTCGAGGCCGACGACCCGCGCCTGGTCAAGCGCCTCCTCCTGAACGAAGGCACGCAGCAGGCCGAGCAGCTCGAGGACCAGGCGCAGGAAATCTCGATCATGCTCCTCGGCTTCCCGGCCCAGGTGCGCCCGGCCGACGACGATGCCGCCCACCTCCAGAGCCTGGTCGGCTTCGTGCAGCGCGCGGCGACGCTCGGCGAGCACATGCGCGCGGAGGTGCTCCAGCTGGCCGGCACCCACGCCGGCGAACACCTCGCCGCCCTCAAGAAAAAGAACCCCGCCGCCTATGCCCAGCAGGCGCCCAAGATGCTGCCCTGGCTGGCCGAGATGAAGGCCCACACCGCCCAGCTCGCGCAGCAGGAGCAGGCCCAGCAGCAGGCCATGCAGCAGGCCCAGGCGCCCGATCCGGCCCAGCTCCAGATGATGCAAGGAGGCGCCGCATGAGCCCGCGCACGCTCCTCCACCGCCTCGTGCTCACGCCCGAAG
>CAISYQ010000268.1 GCA_903889735.1 uncultured Methylibium sp. | reverse complement strand
GTCGCGGACCTGGGCGAGCCCTTGGCCGGCGCCGGCCGCCCCCCCGGGCTGCCCGACTGCCTGGCGCTGCTGATCCCGGACCGGAATGAGCCGACATCGACACTGCAGGCGCAGGCTGCGTGGCTGGTCACGGCTTTCGGCGAGCGGGCCTCGATCGCCATCGAGCTGCTGTGCCGGGTCGATGACGACGCGCACGCGGCACGACTGATCGAGATCTCGGTCCAGGGCGGCCTGCCCCTGGCCGCCGCAGGCGACGTGAGGATGCACCTGCGCTCCCGCAAGCCCGTGCTGGACACGCTCACCGCAATCCGCCTGAAGCGCCCGGTGGCCGACTGCGGCTTCGCGCTTGCGCCCAACGCCGAGCAACACCTGCGCCCGCGCCTGACGCTGGCCGGGCTCTACCGACCCGAATGGCTCGCGCGCAGCGTGGCGCTGGCCAGCCGCTGCAGCTTCTCGCTCACCGAGCTGCGCTACGAGTACCCGGCCGAGATCGTGCCGCGGGGCCTCACACCCCTGCAACACCTGAGCGCCGAGACGCAGGCCGGTGCCCGGCAACGCTACCGCGGCCAGGTGCCCGATCAGGTGCAGCGCCAGATCGAGCGCGAGCTGATGCTGATCGCCGAGATGCGCTACGAGGCTTTCTTCCTGACCGTGCACGACATCGTTCGCTTCGCCCGCTCGCAGGGCATCCTGTGCCAGGGCCGGGGCTCGGCGGCCAACTCGGCAGTGTGCTTCTGCCTGGGCATCACCGCGGTGGATCCGATGGAATCGGCCCTGCTCTTCGAGCGCTTCATCAGCCGCGAGCGCAACGAGCCGCCCGACATCGACGTGGACTTCGAGCACGAGCGTCGCGAGGAGGTCATCCAGTACATCTACCGCAAGTACGGTCGCCATCGCACCGCCCTGGCCGCGGCCCTGGTCACCTACCGCGTGCGCGGCGCGGTGCGCGACGTGGGGCAGGCGCTGGGCCTGGACGCGCAGCGGGTGGCACGGCTGGCCAAGAGCCACCAATGGTTCGACAAGCCGGAGCAGTTGCCCGAGCGGCTGGCCGAAGCGGGCTTCGATGCCGAGTCCACCGTCACCCGGCAGTGGCTGGCCTTGTGCTCGACGCTGATCGGCTTTCCGCGCCACCTGTCGCAGCATGTGGGCGGCTTCGTGATCGCGCGCGACGAGCTTTCCCGCATGGTGCCGATCGAGAACGCCGCCATGACCGACCGCAGCGTGATCCAGTGGGACAAGGACGACCTCGAGTCGCTGGGCTTGCTGAAGGTGGACGTGCTGGCGCTGGGCATGCTGAGCGCGCTGCGGCGTTCCCTCGACCTGCTCCATCGCTGGCGGGACCTGCATTGGGAGCTGGCCGACATCCCCCAGGGAGATGCCACCACCTACGACATGATCGGCCGGGCCGATACCGCCGGCGTGTTCCAGATCGAGAGCCGGGCGCAGCAGAGCATGCTGCCGCGCCTCCAACCGCGGCGGCTCTACGACCTGGTGATCCAGGTCGCGATCGTGCGGCCCGGCCCGATCAAGGGCGGCATGGTCCACCCCTACCTCCGGCGTCGCCAGGGGCTGGAGGCCTCGGCCTCACCCAAGCCCGAGCTGGATGCGGCCCTGGCGCGCACCCTGGGGGTACCAATCTTCCAGGAGCAGGTGATGCAGATCTGCATGATCGCGGCCGGCTTCAGCGGCGGTGAGGCCGACCGCCTGCGGCGTTCGATGGCGGCCTGGCGGCGCAAGGGCGGCGTGCACGAGTTCCACCAGCGCATCGTGGATGGCATGAAGGAGCGCGGCTACGAGGAGGCCTTCGCGGAGCAGCTCTTCGAGCAGATCCAGGGCTTCGGCGACTACGGTTTCCCGGAGAGCCATGCCTACAGCTTCGCGCTGCTGAGCTACTTCAGCGCGTGGATGAAATGCCACGAGCCGGCGATCTTCACGACCGCGCTGCTCAACGCCCAGCCCATGGGCTTTTGCTCGCCTTCGCAGCTGGTGCAGGACGTCCGGCGCCATGGCGTCGACGTGAGACCCGTCGATGTACGCCACAGCCACTGGGACTGCTCGCTGGAGTCTCCGGCCCCGCCTCTGCAGAACGACGATGGCGCCGATGGCACCGCCCGCGCCGTGGTGCCCGCTCTGCCGGGCAAGTCCCCCACACGCGGCCACACGGTGGAATTCCCCGGCCGCTCACCGCAGCCGGCCATCCGCCTGGGCCTGCGGCTGGTGTCGGGTCTGTCGCAGGCGACGGCCCTGCGGATTCAGGCCGCCCGCGAGGAAGCGCCCTTTGCCGGCCTGGACGACCTGACCAGGCGCGCCCGGCTGGAGCCCGCCGAGTTGCATCGGCTGGCCCGTGCCGATGCCCTGCAAGGTCTGGCGGGTCACCGGCGCCAGCAAGCCTGGGCGGCCTCGGGTCAGCAACGCCGCACGGGCCTGCTGGCGGATGCGCCGCAGGCGGAAGATCCGCTGGCGCTGCCGCCCGCGCCGGAAGGCCGCGAGATCCTGCTCGACCATGCCAGCACCGGTCTGAGCTTGCGCCGCCACCCGCTGGCGTTGCTGCGGCCGCGCCTGGCGCAGCGCGGCTGGCGCCACGCCGAGGAGCTGGCCGACCTGCCCGATGGCGCCAGCGCCTGGGCCTGCGGCATCGTCGTGATGCGCCAGCAACCCGAGACGGCCAAGGGCACGGTCTTCGTGACACTGGAGGACGAGACCGGCTCGGTCAACGTGATCGTCTGGCGGCGGGTGCGGGAGCAGTACCGCCAGGCGCTGCTGGGTTCACGCCTGATGGCGGTGGCAGGGCAGTGGCAGAAGACTCCGGAGGGCGTGATGCACCTGGTGGCCCGGCGTCTGCTGGACATGTCGCCCTGGCTCGGCGCGCTGGGGACCTCGTCGCGGGACTTCCACTGAAATCAGTAATCGCCGCTGGTGCTGCCGGGGGCCAGGTTGTCGAACTTGGTCAACGGTTTCAGGAAGGCCAGCTTGGCGGTGCCGACCGGGCCGTTTCGCTGTTTAGCGATGATGATCTCAGCGATGCCGGGTTCCTTGGACGCTTCCTTGTTGTAGTAGTCATCGCGGTAGATGAACATGATCACGTCGGCGTCCTGCTCGATGGCGCCCGACTCGCGCAGGTCGCTCATCATCGGGCGCTTGTCGGTGCGGCTCTCGACGCTGCGGTTGAGCTGCGAGAGCGCGATCACCGGGCATTTCAGCTCCTTGGCCAGCGACTTCAGGCCGCGGGAGATCTCGCCAAGCACGGTGGCGCGGTTCTCCTCGTTGCTGCTGGAGCCGCTCATCAGCTGCAGGTAATCGACCACGATCAGCCCAAGCTTGCCGCACTGGCGGGCTTGGCGGCGGGCACGGGCGCGCAGCTCGCCCGAGGTCAGCGCCGCGCTCTCGTCGATGAAGATGCTGGCCTTGCCGAGCTTGTCAACCGCCTCGGTGAGGCGCCCCCACTCGTCATCGCGCAGGGCACCGGTGCGCAGGTGCTGCTGGTCGATGCGGCCGAGCGAGCCCACCATCCGCAGCGCCAGCTGCGAGGCGCCCATTTCCATCGAGAACACCACCGCCGGCAAGCCCTCGTTGACGGCCACATGCTCGGCGATGTTCAGCGCGAAGGCGGTCTTGCCCATCGAGGGCCGGGCCGCGAGCACCACCAGGTCGCCGGGTTGCAGCCCGGCAGTCATGCGGTCGAGGTCGTAGAAACCGGTGCGCACACCGGTGACCTCCTCAGCGCCGTTGTTCGCCAGCTCGGTGACGCGGTCGATCAGCTGCACCACCAGCTGGTTCATCGGCATGAAGCCTTCGCGCGTGCGTGAACCCTCCTCACCGATCTGCATGATGCGGGTTTCGGCTTCGTCGAGGATCTGCGAGACGGCGCGGCCCTGGGGGTTGAAGGCCTGGGTGGCGATCTCGTCGCTGGTGGCCACCAGCTTGCGCAGGATGGCGCGCTCGCGAACGATCTCCGCATAGCGGCGCAGGTTGGCCGCACTCGGTACGCTCTGCGCCAGGGCGTTGAGGTAGGCCACACCGCCGACCTCCTCACCCTTGCCAAGCGACTGCAACTGCTCGTAGACGGTGATCACGTCGGCCGGCCGGCTGCCGTTGATCAGCTTGCCGATCGCGTCATAGATGAGACGGTGCTCGTAGCGGTAGAAGTCGGTGTCGGAGAGCAGGTCGCCAGCACGGTCCCAGGCGCTGTTGTCGATCAGCAGGCCGCCGATGACGCTTTGCTCGGCCTCGATGGAGTGCGGCGGGATGCGCAGGCGGGCGACCTCGTCGTCACCACGCCCCTCGCCACGTCCATCACTACGGGGTTCTGACCGGGAAGGAACGCCGGCATTGGAGAAGAGGGCAGACATCGAACGATGGTAAGACCGTTCCCCGAGATCGCCTGTGGGCAAGCCTGTGGAAATCCGGTGGGCCATGAAAAAAGGCCGGCAGAGCCGGCCTTTGGGGAGCGGGGTCGATCGACCTCAGTCGGTCTCGCCCACCACCTTGATGCTCACGTCGACCACGACGTCGGTGTGCAGGGCCACCTTGACGGCGTGCTCACCCAGGGTCTTGAGCGGACCGGTCGGCATGCGCACCTGGGCCTTGACGACCGCGAAGCCGGACTTGCCCAGGGCTTCGGCGATGTCATGGTTGGTGACCGAGCCGAACAGCCGACCGTCGACGCCCGCCTTCTGGGCGATGGTGAAGGCCTTGCCGTTGAGCTTCTCGGCTTCGGCCTGGGAGGCGGCCAGCTTGGCAGCAGCCGCCTGTTCCAGTTCGGCGCGCTTGATCTCGAACTCCTTGACGGCGGAAGCCGTGGCACGGCGTGCAGCGCCGGTCGGGATCAGGAAGTTGCGGGCATAGCCGTCCTTGACCTTGACGACCTCACCGAGGTTGCCGAGGTTGGCGACTTTGTCGAGCAGGATGATTTGCATGTCGGGCTCCTCAGACCTTGTGCTGGTCGCTGTACGGCAGCAGGGCCAGGAAGCGGGCGCGCTTGATGCAGGTCGACAGCTGACGCTGGAAGAAGGCGCGCGTGCCGGTCAGGCGTGCGGGAACGATCTTGCCGTTCTCGCCAATGAAATCGCGCAGGGTGTCGACGTCCTTGTAGTCGATCTCGACGACGCCGGTGACGGTGAAGCGGCAGAAGCGCTTGCGCCGGAACAGCAGCGATTGGGTGTTGCGCTTGGGACGCTTGTCCTTGCCAAAACGGCCTTTACCACGGGGCGGGGGCATAGTGAACTCCTGAAATCTGTGTAGCGGATCAAAGCGTAGGGACTGAAGGAACAACGGTCTTGTCGAATTCGGTGATGTGCAGCAACACGCCCTTGCGGTTGCGGCTGGATCCGAGGAAACCTGCGAAACCTGCGGTGTCTCCCACCGCGAGCTTGCTGATTTGCTCGGCCACCGCCCCGATACCCACCGCCCGCATCTCCACGGAGACCTTGCGGGGGTGGCCGGCCTCGGTGACCTCGGACTCGTGCCTCAGGCCCAAATCCAAGGCCGGCAAGCCGGCTGGCGTGTAGCGCACCTGGCCCCGCTCCACCACCTGGGCCTGCAGAACGACGCGGTTCATGCAGATTGCGGCGGTGCGAGGCGCCTCACCTCATTCAGGCCGCGGCCTCCTGCTGCTGGGGGGCGCGGCGCGACTCGTCGCGCTCCACCGTCTTCATCATGACCGAAGGTGCCGTCTCGGCCTGGCTCTTGGCCACCGTCAGGTGGCGCAGCACGGCATCGTTGAACTTGAAGCCGGTCTCGAGCTCGAGCAGGGCTTCTTGGCCGCACTCGATGTTCAGGCACAGGTAGTGGGCCTTGGCGAGCTTGTTGATCATGTAGGCCAGCTGGCGACGACCCCAGTCCTCGACCCGGTGGACCTTGCCGCCGGCGGCGGTGATCAGTCCCTTGTAGCGTTCCAGCATGGCCGGAACCTGCTCGCTTTGATCCGGATGGATCAGGAGCACGATTTCATAGTGACGCATTGAATCTCCTTGTGGATGTCCGATGGGGCAAAGACCGACGGTCCTGCTTTCACGGGGGAGCCACCCCGAAGCGTCAAACTCAGGTGTGGCAAGGCAAGCCCATGAGTATAGCCAGGAATGAGAGCGGCCCCGGGGTTGCCGGGGCCGCGGTGAACGCCCCGTCGGGGGCGCGGCGGAATAATCAGATCCGGCCAGAGCCGGATCCGCATTCCACCCGTCAGGTTGCGAGGGTCTTCACGGTGTCACCCCGGACGCTCGGGTAGCGGACATGCTCGATCAGCTCCTGCACCTTCTGGCTGGGCGCCGGTGTGAACAGGCTCACCAAGATGATGACCGCGAAGCCGACCGGCACGCCGAACACGCCCGCCGAGATCGGCAGGATGCCGAACCACAGGCTGACAGGCTCGGTCACCCCGAAGACACCGCGCAGCCAGGGCTGGTTCATCACCATGTAGTACATGGTCGTCCCCAGGCCGAGCACCATGCCGAGCACCGCGCCGGCGCTGGAGGCGCGCTTCCAGAAGATGCCGAGCACCAAGGCCGGGAAGAAACCCGCCGCCGCGAACGAGAACGCCGCCGAGACCAGGAACAGGATGTCCGCCGGTTTCTGTGCCGCCACGTAGGCCGCCGCCAAGGCCACCACCAGCAGCAGGATCTTGGAGATCATGACGCGGCGCGAGGTCGGGGCGTTGGGATCGATCATCTTGTAGTACAGGTCGTGCGACAAGGCGTTGGCGATCGTCAGCAGCAGGCCGTCGGCCGTGGAGAGAGCCGCCGCGAGGCCGCCCGCCGCCACCATGCCCGACACCACATAGGGCAGGCCACCGATTTCCGGCGTGGCCAGCACGATGATGTCGCCGCCGATCTTCATCTCGCCCAGCTGCAGGATGCCGTCCTTGTTGATGTCGGTGACCGCCATCAGCGAGGGATCGACCTTGGACCAGTTGGCCACCCAGGCGGGAAGTTGATCGAAAGGCAGGCCCACAACACTGTTGAACACCTCGAACTTCACCAGCACGGCCAGGGCCGGCGCCGTGAAGTAAAGCAGGAAGATGAAGAACAGCGACCAGGTCACCGACTCGCGGGCCTCCTTCACCGAGGGCGTGGTGTAGTAGCGCATCAGGATGTGCGGCAGGGCAGCCGTACCGACCATCAGGCAGAACACCAGTGCCAGGAAGTTGCGCCGCGAGTCATTGAAGGCCTTTTGCGCCTTCTCGTCGCCGTTGGGATCGCCGGCAAAGACCTGGGCATGCGCTGGCATGCCAGCCAGGGGTTTGGCCCGGGCCTCGTTGGCGGTCTTGGCGGCCGCGTAGGCCTTCTTGGCATCGGCCTCCGTGGCCGGCAAGCCGGCCAGGGCCTTCTCGGCAGCCTGGATGTCGGCCACCGGGGCATCGCCCTTGGCCTTCAGGTCGGCCAGCTTCTGCTCAGCGGCCGAACGGTCGGCTGCCATGGAAGCGGGCACATCCTTGAGCTTGGCGTCTGCCGCCTCGGCACGCTGCTTGAACGCGGCGATGACCTCCAGCTCCTTGGGATCGGCCTTGAGGGCTTTCTCGCGCTCGGTGACCTTCTCCAGTTGGAAGCCGTAGATCGCCTGGGGCACCGGCACGCTCGTCTGCTTGACCGAGAGCCACACGACCGGAATCATGTAGGCAATGATCAGGATGATGTACTGGGCCACCTGGGTCCAGGTCACCGCCCGCATGCCACCCAGGAAAGAGCAGACCAGGATGCCGCCGAGGCCGACGAACACGCCGATCTCGAAAGCCAGCCCGGAAAGCCGCGCCGTGATCAGGCCCACGCCGTAGATCTGTGCCACCACATAGGTGAAGGAGCACAGGATCGCCGCGAAGATCCCGATGAAACGGGCCAGGTTGCCACCGTAGCGCTCACCCAGGAAGTCGGGGATGGTGAACTGCCCGAACTTGCGCAGGTAGGGCGCGAGGAACAGCGCCACCAGACAGTAGCCACCCGTCCAGCCCATGATGAAGGCCAGACCGCCGAAGCCGCTCAGGTAGAGCGTGCCGGCCATGCCGATGAAGGAGGCCGCGCTCATCCAGTCGGCGCCGGTCGCCATGCCGTTGTAGATGGCGGGGACCCGCCGACCGGCCACGTAGTACTCGGCCGCATCGGTCGTGCGGCTCATGATGCCGATGCCGGCGTACAGCGCGACCGTGGCGATCAGGAAGATGAAGCCGATGGAGGCGCGAGAAAGCCCCATCTGCTCCAGGATGGCCAAGGTGATCACGAAGGCAACGAAGCCGCCCGTGTACCAGGTGTAGACCTTGTTCAGCTGAGACTTGAAGGCTGCATTGGCCGCCTTGCCGCCGCCCGAACCACCGCTTGAGGGATTGAAGCCAGCCATGTCATTCCTCCTCGGCCACGTCGTGTTCCTGGTCCAGGCGGTTCATGGTCCGCGCGTAGTACCAGATGATGATCACGTAGATGATCAGCGAACCCTGTGCAGCCATGTAAAAGCTGAAGGGCCAGCCGAAGAACGTGACACTGCTGAGATCGCGGGCGAAGTACGCCATCACGAAAGTCACTACAAACCAGATCGCCAACAGGACCGAAGTGAGCCTGAGGTTCTTCTGCCAGTAGAGACGGTGGTTTTCCGTCACTTGCATCTTCACACTCCTCTTGACATGACCGGCTCCTTCGGGGAGCCACCGCTACCTACCTCTCGACCCATGGGTCGCTTCCAGTGCCGTCCGGGACGGCCCCAAACTCAGAATTCAAGCGGCTTGCGTGCCCGCTGCCGCAGCCCCGAGGCCTGTCTCGCGCTCGAGTTGGGCGGCGACCTTGGGCTCGAATCCGCGGAGATGGCGCAGGATCCGGGCGGCCTCCTCAGGCTGCTGAAGATCCATGTGTGCGCGCGCCATCTGGTACCAGCCGTAAGGACTCATGGGCTGCAATTCGGTGTTGCGCTTGAAGGCGGCAATGGCTTCGGCGTGGCGGCCCAGGCGGATCAACGCCAGACCGAGTCCGTACCAAGCCCGGTCGAGCCGGGGATTGAGATCGACCGCGCGGGAAAAGGCCGATTGCGCCTCGGCCAGTTCAGCCTCCTGCTCCAGCAGGAAGCCCAGGTTGAACCAGCCCGCTGCATCGTCCGGATGGCGAGCCACCAGCACCCGCAGATCGGCGATGGCAGCCACCACCGCGCCCGTCTCGGCGCGCAGGGCTGCGTGGCTGGCCAGCACATAGGCGTCATCCGGCCAGCGGACCCGCATGTCCTCGAAGGTGGAGAGCGCGCGTTGCTGCAGGCCCAGGACGATCAAGGTCTGGGCCCGCCATTTCAGGAGCAGGAATGCCAGTCCAGCGCCTTGCCGGCCCGCAATGGCGGGCGCCGTCATTGACAGAGCCCCTGCCCGATGGCGCCACGGCACAGGCTGGCCTTCTCGATCAGCGCAAAGAGCCAGATCCAGACGAGCGCGAAAAACGTCAGCAGAGGAATGTGGCGGTCGATGACCAGCCGGGGGGTGATCTTGCGAAACGCCAGCGTGAAGGGGCGCGTCATGATCCCCAGCAACTGGTAGAAGAAATTCTGCTCGCGCTTGGCGCCCGCCATCAGGCCGAGCAGCCACCGACCCGCGAGCGCGCACAAGGCGATTTCACAGATCAGTTTGATGGCGGTAGCGACCAAAAGCACGGGCGGTTCTCCTAGACACCCATTGTTGAACAGAGCCTTACTGAAAACTGACAAATCAGGTCCGCCCCGCCCAAGAAACCCCCCGGGAATACCCCCGTTCGCAGAGAAAACAGCGGTTGGCGCCCTGCTCAGCGGGCCGCCAGCCGCTGCCAGGTGTCGATCACCGTGTCGGGGTTGAGTGAAATCGAGGCGATGCCTTCGTCGGCCAGCCAGTCGGCAAAGTCCGGGTGGTCGCTCGGGCCCTGGCCGCAGATGCCGACGTACTTGCCCGCCTCGCGGCAGGCTGTGATCGCCCGGGAGATCAGGGCCTTGACCGCAGGGTCGCGCTCGTCGAAGTCAGCGGCCAGGATCTCGAGACCCGAATCGCGGTCCAGGCCGAGCGTGAGCTGGGTGAGGTCGTTGGAGCCGATGGACATGCCGTCGAAATGGGCCAGGAAGTCTTCAGCCAGGATGGCGTTGCTCGGGATCTCGCACATCATGATCACGCGCAGGCCGTCCTGACCGCGCGCCAGACCGCGGTCGGCCAGCATGCCAACCACGCGTTCGGCCTGTTTCAGGGTGCGCACGAAGGGCACCATGATCTCCACGTTGGTCAGGCCCATCTGCTGGCGCACGCGCTTGAGCGCCTCGCACTCCATGGAAAAAGCCTCGCCGAACTCGGCGCTGATGTAGCGCGATGCGCCGCGAAAACCCAGCATCGGGTTCTCTTCCTCGGGCTCGTAGCGGCTGCCGCCGATCAGCTTCTTGTACTCGTTGGACTTGAAGTCCGAGAGCCGCACGATCACCGGCTTGGGCCAGAAGGCCGCGGCGATGGTGGCGATGCCTTCGGTGAGCTTGTCGACATAGAAGGCCCGGGGCGATGCATGGCCGCGGGCCACGCTCTCCACCGCCTTCTTCAGGTCGGCATCGACGTTGGGATAGTCGAGGATGGCCTTGGGATGCACCCCGATGTTGTTGTTGATGATGAATTCCAGCCGCGCCAGCCCGACGCCGCTGTTGGGCATCTGCGCAAAGTCGAAGGCCAGTTGCGGGTTGCCGACGTTCATCATGATCTTGACTGGGCAATCGGGCATCTCGCCGCGTTGCACCTCGGTGACCTCGGTCTCCAGCAGGCCCTCGTAGATGTAGCCGGTGTCACCCTCGGAGCAGGCCACGGTGACCAGGGCGCCGGGTTTGAGGGTCTCGGTGGCATCGCCGCAGCCCACCACCGCCGGAATGCCCAGCTCGCGGGCGATGATGGCCGCGTGGCAGGTGCGCCCGCCGCGGTTGGTGACGATCGCGCTGGCGCGCTTCATCACCGGCTCCCAGTTCGGATCGGTCATGTCGGTGACGAGCACATCGCCGGGCTGGACCTGGTCCATGTCGGCCAGGCTGTGCACCACGCGCACCGGGCCGGTGCCGATCTTCTGGCCGATGGCGCGGCCTTCGGCCAACACGGCGGTCTTGGGGGTGTCGCCCTTGAGCTTGTAGCGCTGCTCGGCCTTGCCCTCGGCCTGGCTCTTCACCGTCTCGGGCCGGGCCTGGAGGATGTAGAGCTGCCCATCATTGCCGTCGCGGCCCCACTCGATGTCCATGGCGCGGCCATAGTGGCGCTCAATGATCAGGGCGTAGCGCGCCAGCTCACTCACGTCGGCGTCGCTGAGCGAGTAGCGGTTGCGCAGCTCCGGCACGTTGTCCACGGTCTTGACCAGCCGCGGCTGACCAGGGGCACCCACCGCGTCGTCGGGCGAGGCGAACACCATCTTGATCTGCTTGCTGCCGAGGTTGCGGCGGATGATGGCGTGCTTGCCGGCCTCGAGCATGGGCTTGTGGACGTAGAACTCGTCTGGATTCACGGCGCCTTGCACCACCGTCTCGCCCAGACCGTAGCTCGAGGTGATGAAGACCACCTCCTTGAAGCCGCTCTCGGTGTCGATGGTGAACATCACGCCGGCAGCCCCCAAGTCGGAACGCACCATGCGCTGCACGCCGGCCGACAGGGCCACATCGGCATGCGCAAAGCCCTTGTGCACCCGGTAGCTGATGGCGCGGTCGTTGTAGAGGCTGGCGAAGACCTCGCGCATCTTGTGCAGCACCGCCTCGATGCCGACCACGTTCAGGAAGGTCTCCTGCTGGCCGGCGAAGCTGGCGTCGGGCAGGTCCTCGGCGGTGGCGGAAGAGCGCACGGCAAAGGAGGCTCCGGGGTTGCCGGCCGTCAGCCGGGCGAAATCGGCGCGGATGGCGGCCTCGAGGTCGGCCGGAAAGGGCTGGGCCTCGACCCAGCCGCGGATCTGCGCGCCCACCTCGACCAGCGCCCGCACGTCGTCGGTGTCGAGGGCGGCGAGCCGGGCGTTGATTCGGTCGGCGAGCCCATCGTGCGACAGGAATTGCCGGAAGGCATGCGCGGTGGTCGCAAAGCCGCCGGGTACCCGCACGCCGGAGGCAGCGAGCTGGCTGATCATTTCCCCGAGGCTGGCGTTCTTGCCGCCGACCGCCTCGACATCGGTCATTCTCAGGTGCTCAAACGGAACGACCAGGGCGGCCGCATCAAAGGTGGACATGGGGAAACTCCGGGATGGTGAAAAAACCGTGCTCCCGCGGTGCGCCGGACCTGCCGGGACCAGCCGGCCACGCTCGCGCCTTGTTCGATTTGTGATGTCGGCGCGGGGCTCATGGGCTGGGCGGGAAAATTGCTTTAGATTGTAGGCGTCGCCCCTGAACCACCCTCACCCACCGCTGCGCCAAGGCGCCTGAATTCCATGCCCAACCGCTCAGTCTTCTTCGTGTCCGACGGCACCGGCATCACGGCCGAAACCTTCGGCAACTCCATCCTCAACCAGTTCTCGGTCCACCCGCGGCATGTGCGCCGGCCGTTCATCGATTCCGCCGACAAGGCCCACCAGGTCCTGCGCGAGATCAACGGCACCGCCGAGCGCGAGGGCAAGCGGCCCATTGTCTTCACGACCCTGGTCGATGACGAGGTGCTGGAGATCGTGTCGCAGGCCAACGGCCTGATCCTGGACATGTTCCGCACCTTCGTGGAGCCGCTCGAGGCCGAATTCGGCCTCAAGAGCAACCACCGTGTCGGTCGCTTCTCGGATGCCGCGAAGAGCCAGGAATACACCGACCGGATCGAGGCGATCAATTTCTCGCTCGCCCACGACGACGGCCAGTCGTCCAAGAACCTCGATGTCGCCGACGTGGTCCTGGTCGGGGTGAGCCGCAGTGGCAAGACCCCGACCTCGCTCTACCTGGCAATGCAACACGGCATCAAGGCCGCCAATTACCCGCTGATCCCCGAGGACTTCGACCGCGGCCAACTGCCCCGACCGCTGGCGCCCCACCGCAAGAAATGCTTCGGTCTCACCATCGCGCCCGAACGCTTGAGCGAGATCCGCCACGAGCGCCGACCCAACAGCAACTACGCCTCGCTGGACAACTGCCGCCGGGAGGTGGCCGCGGCCGAAGCCATGATGCGGCGCGAGGGCATCGCCTGGCTGTCCTCCACCCACAAGTCCATCGAGGAGATCGCCACCACCATCCTGCGCGACCTGCGCCCGGACCGGCTGGTGTACTGAGGTCCGCTGCAGCCCGCCGCGCGGATCAGGACTGCGGGGGGTGAGCGCCCGGGGCGCCGGTCTGACCCAGCTTGCGCGCCGGCCAGCTGCCCATCCCCACCGCCGCCGCCATCAGCCAGAACAGCGGCGCAGCACCCAGGCTGGCGCCCAGCGCACCGAAACCCACCGGCATCAGCGTGCTGGAGAGGTTGATGGCCACCGAGCGCAGCGCGATCGCCTGACCATGCTCGGCCGCCGGCGTGATCTGGTGCAGGGTCGACATGATCATCGGCTGCACCGCGCCCAGGGACAGGCCCAGCACCAGCGCGCAGGCCGTCATCGTCCAGGCGCCCCCAGCCAGTGGGTAGAGGCCGAACACCACCGCCGTCAGCAGCATGGCGCCGGACAGCACCTGCGCCTCCTTCATGCGGTGCGCCAGCAGCGGGATCACCACCCGGACCGCCGCCACCGACAGCGCAAACACGCCCAGCACGACGCCGATGGCCGAGGCGCTGAGGCCGCGTTCATGGCCCAGCACCGGCACGGCGAAGCTGTGGACGTCCCAGCTCGTGGACAGCAACCAGTTCACCAGCAGGAGACGGCGCATACCCGGCTGGCGGAACAAGCGCCAGGCGGTACGGCGCGTGCCGCCATCGAAGGCCACACCAGCGGAGGCCGCGGGCGCCTCAACCGGCACCCACCGGGCCCAGAGCAGGGTCCCGAGCGGCAGCAGCGCCAGGGCCGCGAAGGCCGCGCCGAAGCCGGCGGCGTCGATCAACACGCCGGCGAGCACCGGCCCGACCACATTGCTCAAGGCCGGCGCCAATCCGAGCCAGCTGAAGATGCGCTTGAGGTCGGTGCCGCCGCGCGCCAGGCGGCCGGCGCTGCGCTGGATCGCGATCAAGCCGAAATTGGCGCCGGCGCCGGTCAGCACCGCGGCCGCGCAGAGTGCGCCGTAGCGTTCCCCACCCCCCAGCCAGGCGGCCAGCAGAGCGAACAAACCGCCAGCCAGCGCCAGCACCACCGCCACGCGCACCGGCCGGTGGTAGCCATGCCGGTCGGCCATGCGCCCGGCGGTCAGCGCCAGCCCGATCGGCCCGGCTGCAAACAGCGCCAGCAGCAGGCCCACCGCCAGCGCCGTGTGACCGTCGCGCAGCGCCAGCAGGGGGCCCGCCATGCGCAGGCCGGCCATGCCCGCATGCAGGCAGATCTGGCCGCCGACCAGGGGCAGCAAGGAAGCGCTTGAAGGGGGCGGGGCCGCTGCCAATGACCCGGTGTCGCGGCTCATCCGGCCAGGACGTTGTCGTCAGGCTCGGGGGGCCCTGCGGGGAGCAGCGCCTGCACCCGCGCATCGTCCAGGGCCTCCACCGACTTGAGCTTGCGCTGCATCTGGTTGGTGCGGGTCTGCGCGGCGTCGATGGTGCTGCTGGCCTCGTCAAGCTTCTTCTTGGTCTTGGCCAGCACCTCACCGAACTTGCCGAACTCGACCTTCACCGCACCGAGCACGTCCCAGACCTCGGCCGAGCGTTTCTCGAGCGCGAGGGTGCGAAAGCCCATCTGCAGGCTGGTGAGCGTGGCCAGCAGCGTGGTCGGCCCGGCCAAGGTGACGCGGTGCTCGCGCTGCAGGGCCTCGACCAGGCCCGGGCGGCGCAGCGCCTCGGCATAGAGGCCCTCGGTCGGGACGAAGAGGATGGCGAACTCGGTGGTGTGCGGCGAGGCGATGTATTTCTCGCGGATGGTCTTGGCCTCGGCCCGCAGGCGCATCTCCATCGCGCGGGCCGCTGCCTCGGCCGCAGGCGCGTCGGCGCGGTCCTGGGCGTCGAGCAGGCGCTCGTAGTCCTCGCGCGGGAATTTGGCGTCCACCGGCAGCCACAGCGGCGCCGCATCGCTGCCGGCGCCGCGGCCCGGGAACTTGATCGCGAACTCCACCCGTGCCCCGCTGCCGGGAACCGTCTCGACATTCACACCGTACTGCTCGGGCGTGAAGACCTGCTCGATCAAACCCGCCAGCTGCACCTCGCCAAAGATGCCGCGGCTCTTCACATTGGTCAGCACGCGGTTGAGCGATCCGACGTCGCGCGCCAGATTGCGCATGTCACCCAGCCCCTGGTGGACCGCCTCCAGCCGCTCGGCCACCTGCTTGAAGCTCTCGCCCAGGCGCTGCTCGAGCGTGGCGTGCAGCTTCTCGTCGACCGTCTGGCGCATCTGCTCGAGCTTCTTCTCGTTGTCGGCCGCCAGCGCGGTGAGGCGCTCCTCGACCGTGACCCGCACCTCGGAGAGGCGGCGCTCGTTGGCCTCGGACAGCACACGGAGCTGCTCGACCAAGGCGTCGCCGAAGCGGCGCAAGGCCGCATCCTGCGCCTCGCGGCCGGCCAGCGCCGACTGGGTCAGGGTGCCGCTGGTGGCCAGCAGGCCATCGGCCATCGACTGCTGCATGGCCGCAAGCTGGGTGCGGAAGGAATCGATTTGCTCGTTCTGGGTGCGCGCCACGTCGCCCGACTGCGCCATCAGCGTCTGCTGGAACAGGGTGATGGACTGGGCCAGCTCAGCGCGAGAGCCGCGTGCGGCGTCCTGGACCTCGCCACCGACCCGGCGTGACAGCTGCTCCCCGTCGACCCGCACGGCCTGCTGGATCTCCAGCGCCGCCTGCTTCAACGCCGCGTCATTGGGGCGGCGCAGGGCCAGCCACAACACCAGCAGGAGGTTCAGCGCCAGCAGCGGCAGCAGGGCAAGCGGGAGCCAATCAGACATCGTGAGCCGATTGTCTCAGTGCGGAGGAGTCGCACTGCGAAGACACCGCACCCCGCCTTGCGCCGGGCCGCCCCGGGCCCGCTGGGAACCCCCGAGGGGGTGGGTCCGGCGGAGCCGGACCCGGGACCGCTACCTCACCCCCGACCCGCCGCCGCGTTGGCGAAGTACTCCTCGGGCGTCATCGGCCCGCCCACTTCGGCGGCACGGCCCTGGTCCTTGGGCGGCAGCACGTCCTGGACGACGTCCAGGCGCTTCCACTGGGCGAAGGGGGCGGTGCCGGCAGCATCGGGCACGTAGTGCGAGGTGGCCACACGCTGGTAGCGGTGCACGTAGCGCGGGCAGTTGATGAAGATCTGGCTGACCGTCACGACCACGGCGAGCTCGGCGCCCGGCCAATGGGCCAACAGGGCGGCGTCGGTGCTCAAACGGGCGCTACCGTGCACGCGCATGCGGTGCGGGGTCTCGAGGTCGATGAACAGGAGGCCCACCTTGCTGCTGGCCGCGACGTTGCCCATGGAAACGAAGCAGCCGTTGCCGTCGTAGCTGGGGAAGGCGATGGTCTTGTCGTCGAGCACCTTCACGAGGCCGGCTTCGCCGCCCTTGTAGGAACAGCTGGGCTGGCCCGTGGCGTCGACCGTGGAGAGGAAGAACATGTCACGGCTCTCGATGAAGAGCCGATCGGGCTCCTGCACCTCGCCGTGCCAGGTGATCTCGGCGACGCGGTCGGCCAGACCGCGGGTCTGGAATTGATCCTGCAGCGCGCGCTGCTCGGCGCTGAAAACTTCGGACATGACGGGCTCCTCGGTGGTTGGGTCGGCCCCTATTAAACCCTGCTGCGACGACACAGCCTCAAGATCAATTCGAAGGCGGCCTGGACCGCCAGCGCCAAGCCAGCGGCCGGCAGGGCACCCGCCAGCAACAACGCGCTGTCGTTGAGCGCCAGGCCCGTGACGATGCGCTCGCCATACCCACCGGCGCCGACAAAGGCCGCCATCGTTGCAGTCCCGACATTGATGGTCGCAGCGGTCTGCACGCCGACAATCACCGAAGGCGCAGCCAGGGGCAGCTCGACATGGCGCAGTTGCTGCCAGGGGCTCAGACCGAGCGCCTGGGCAGCCTTGAGCAGCCCAGGCGCCACTCCCGACAAACCAGCCAATGTGTTGCGCATGATCGGCAGCAGCGCATACAGAAAAAGCGCGATCACGGCCGGAGCGAAACCAATGCCACCGACGATCACGATCAGGAAGGCCAGCATCGCCAGCGAGGGCACGGTCTGCAGGATGCTCACCGCCCCAATCAGGACCTGCGCCAGGACCGGCCGCCGTGAGGCCATCACGCCCAAGGGCACGCCCACGCCCACGGCCAGAAACAGCGACACGAGAACCAGCAGCAGATGCTGGCGTGTCAAGCGCCACAGGTCGTCGGCAAAAAGTCGCTGGGCGAGGCCGGGGCGCTTGCCACCGGCGGCGTGCACGTCCAGTTCCCTGGGCCGCACGACGACGGGCTGGGGCCCCGCGCCAGGCGCACCGCCGCCCGGGCTCACCGCCGCGGGTCCGGCATCCAACCCGGCCACGAACTCACGGGCCACCTCGGCATAGGAACGGCCGTCGATCTCGACGGCCGCATTCATCATGGTCATGCGCTGAGCGTCGATGCGGCCCGCCAGACGCTGCAGGGGCGCTGCGTCGAAACCGGCACGCATCAACAGCAGCGCGTCGTAGCTGGGGAAGAAGCGTCGGTCATCCTTCAACACCGTGAGGCCGCTGCGCTCGATCCGGGCATCTGTCGTGTAGACGTCGATCAGGTCCACCCGGCCATCGCTCAGGGCCGCATAGGCCAGACCGTGATCGAGCCCGGAGGGCGCGTCGAAGGGCAGCCCATAGGCGCGCCGTAGCGCTGGCCAGCCATCCACCCGACCCAGGAACTCGTGCGACAAACCCAGGCGCAGCGCGCGTGCTGCGGGCTTGGAGAGATCGGAGATCGCCACGAGCCCGAGGCGCTCGGCGTCAACACGGCGAAGCGCCAAGGCGTAGCTGTTGTCAAAGCCCAGTGGGACGGCCGCCTTCAATCCCCGCGGCACCAGCCAGGCGTTGAGCTGCTCCAGATCCGGGCGTCCCTCCCGCTTCAGCAACTCCCTCACGATGGTGCCGGTGTATTCGGGGTAGACATCGATGGCGCCACCACTCAGGGCCTGTTCGAGCACCGCTGTGTTGCCCAGCCCCGGTCGGTGTTCGGCATTCAAGCCGGCTCGAATGAGGGTCTCGGTGACGATGGCGCCGAGCAGGTAAGACTCAGTGAACCGTTTGGAGCCGACCTGGGGGCCGCCTTCACCTCCTGCCCCCGCCACCACCACAGCCAAACCCACGCCCGGGGCCAGGCCAAGGCACAAGACCAGGGACCGCAGGCAAGAGATCTGAAATTTCATCGAATCACCAAATAGCGGCCTCGCTGAAAAACACCGACATGCAAGTCGGCGCATGCCGATGCGGTGGTGGGCGGGATTGAAGAGCCCCCAGCGCCCCCGTGGCGCGCTCACGGGCGGCCGGTCGGCCCGGGGTTGACCGGCGTCGGTGGGCGACCCGCTCGCGGCCCGCAGCCGAGCGCAGCGATCAGGTTGCCCGCGGCCAGATCGGCCATCGCCCGGCGGGTGCTGACCGACGAACTGGCGATGTGCGGGCTCAGCACCACGTTCGGCAGGTCGAGCAGGGCCGGGTTCGGGTGGGGCTCGCCTTCGTAGACGTCCAGGCCTGCGGCGGCGATGCGGCCGGCCCGCAAGGCCTTTGCCAGCGCCGCGTCATCGACCACACCACCACGGGCGATGTTGGTCAGGGTCGCGGTGGGCTTCATCAGGGCCAGCTCGGCCTCGCCGATCATGTGGTGGGAGGTCGCCGAATAGGGGACGACCAACACCAGGTGGTCGGACTCGCGCAGCAGCGTCGCCTTGTCCACCCATCGGGCGTTGACCGCGCCCTCGGCCTCCAGCGGCAGCCGGGTGCGGTTGTGATAAACCACCTCCATGCCGAAGCCGAGCGCACCCCGCCGGGCGATGGCCTGACCGATGCGGCCCATGCCGAGGATGCCCAGCGTTGCGCCATGCACATCGGCGCCCATGAGCTGGTCGTAGTGCCACTTGCGCCACTCGCCGCGGCGCAGGTAGCGCTCGGCCTCGGACAGGCGGCGGGCCGCCGCCATCATCAGCGCGAAGCCGAAATCGGCCGTGGTCTCGGTGAGCACGTCGGGGGTGTTGGTGACCCACACGCCGCGCGCGGTGCAGGCCTCGACATCGATGTTGTTGTAGCCCACCGCCATGGTGCAGACGGCGCGCAGGTCCGGGCAGGCGGCCAGCAGTTCCGCATCGACGCGCTCGCTGCCGGTGATGAAGGCGCCGGCCTTGCCCTGCAGGCGCTCGACGAGCTGCGAGCGGGTCCACACCTGATCGTCGGGGTTGAACTCCACCTCGAAATACCCGCTGAGGCGGTCCAACACCTCGGGGAAAACCGCACGGGTCACCAGCACCTTGTCCATGGGCAGTTCCTCAGCGCATGAAGAGAACAGTCAGGAGACCGAAGAGCGGCAGCAGGATCAGGCCGCTCCAGGCCATGTAGCCGAAGAAGCTCGGCATCCGGATGCCACGGTCCTCGGCAATCGCCTTGACCATCAGGTTGGGCGCATTGCCGATGTAGCTGTTGGCGCCCATGAAGACCGAGCCCGCCGAGATCGCCACCAGCACCGGCGCCAGTGTGGTCATCAACACCTGGGCATCGCCGCCGGCGAGGTTGAAGAACACCAGGTAGGTCGGCGCGTTGTCCAGGAAGCTCGACAGCAGGCCCGAGGCCCAGAAATACATGCCCGGCAGAGGCTGCCCGTCCGGCCCGGTGACCAGGGCGACCACCGGCGCGAAGGCGCCCTCGCTGCCGGCCTTGAGCATTGCCAGAACCGGCGCGATGGTGAGGAAGATGCCGGCAAAGAGCTTGGCCACCTCGCGCATCGGCTCCCAGCTGAACTGGTTGCGCCCATGCACCCCCACCGGCGTGAGATGCCAAGACAGCACCGCCACGGCCACCAGCAGCCCATCGCGCAGCAGCTGCGGCAAGCCCACCGAGGTGCCGAAGACATCGAAGGCGATGCCCGGTTTCCAGGTGCCGCTCATCAGCACCAGACCGATGATCACCAGCAACAGCAGGAGATTGATCCGACCCTCGATGGAGAAGCTCGCCGAGTCGGGCGTGGGGTCGATGCGCTCGACGCCTTCCTTGGCGTAGTAGTAGCGGTCAATGGCGTAGAAGATCGCCAGCAGGCTGACCACGAGGAAGACCGTTTCGGGCACCAGGTGCTGGGCCGTCCAGAAGAAGCTCACGCCCTGCAGGAAGCCCAGGAACAGGGGCGGATCGCCCAGCGGCGTCAACGAGCCGCCGATGTTGGAGACGATGAAGATGAAGAAGACCAGCACATGGGCCACATGCTTGCGGTTGTCGTTGGCGCGGATCAGGGGGCGCACCAGCAGCATGGAAGCGCCGGTCGTGCCCATGAAGCTCGCCAGCACGGCGCCCAGCGCCATCAGGCCGCAGTTGAAGCCCGGGCTGCCGTGGAAGTTGCCCCGGATGTGGATGCCGCCGGCCACCGTGTAAAGCGCCGTCAGCAGGACGATGAAGGGGATGTATTCCGCCATCGCCGCATGCACCAGTGCCGAGCCGGCCGCCGCCGCCCCGTAGGACACCGCGAAGGGCGCCATGAAGGCCAGTGCCCAGGCGCCTGCGATCTTGCCGTAATGGTGGTGCCAGAAGGCCGGCGCCAGCAGCGGCATCAAGGCGATCGACAGCAGCACCCCCGCAAAGGGCACGGCCCAGAGCGGGCCGAGCGCTGCGCCATCGATCTGGGCGGCGGAGCAGACGGCGGGCAGGACACCCGCCAGCAGGGCCAGGGCAAGGCGCAGCACGGCGCGATAGGTCATCGGGACTCCTGGGAGCGCAGCCTGGGGCTGCGGAAAATTGGCACTCAGGGGCCGGGCAGGCAACACCCGGAGCAAGGGGTGAAGTGGAGCGCCGGACGGTGGTCAAGTGTCAGTCACGGAACCGGGTGAAGCCCGCCACCGGCTCGCGCTCGGTCAAGAGGCTGTTCTCCACCGCCTGAGGGTCGGCATGGCCCAGCGCCATGCCGCAGACCAGCATCTCGCCGTCGGGCAGCGCCAGCTCGCGGGCGATGACCCGGTGAAAGGTGGTGAAGGCGGCCTGCGGACAGGTGTCGAGACCGCGGGCCCTTGCTGCGACCATGACGTTCTGCAGGAACATGCCGTAGTCGAGCCAGCTGCCGCGCTCGAGGATGCGGTCGATGGTGAAGATGAGCCCGACCGGCGCGCCGAAGAAGCCGTAGTTGCGGCCGTGCTGGGCGTGCATGCGCGCCTTGTCGGCCTTGCCGATGCCCAGCAGGCTGTAGAGGTCCCAGCCGACCTTGCGGCGGCGGTCGATGTAGGGCGAGACCCACTGGTGCGGGTAGTAGGCGTATTCCTCCTGCTGGGCTGCGAGCTGCGCCGGATCGTTGTGGACCGCCAGGATGGCACCGCCCAGGCGCTGGAGCGAATCGCCGGTCAGCACCGTCACCTTCCAGGGCTGGGTGTTGGTGCCCGAGGGCGCACGGGCGGCCACGGCGAGGATGTCCTCGATCGTTGCCCGGGGCACTGGCGTGGGCCGGTAGGCGCGGATCGAGCGCCGCGAGGTGATGGCGGCGTCGACGGCTGCGGTGGTCTGCGCGGTGATCTCCGCAGAGGCGGGCAGCGTTGCAGCTGGCGGGCTGGAGGGCGTCAGGGGAAGGTTCACAAGAGTCCTTGCAAGGCGATGGTCAGGGGAGCGGGCAATGCGACCGGACGGCGGGTCTGGCGGTCGACATAGACATGGATGAAGTGGCCGTGGGCGGCCGAGAGGGCCTGGCCGGGTGTGAAAAGCCCAACCTCGTAGCGCACGCTCGATCGCCCGACATGGCCCACGCGCAGACCGGCCTCGACCGCCTGCGGGAAGGCCAGCGGCGCGAAGTAGCGGCATTGGGTCTCGACCACCAAACCGATGGTGGTGCCGGCGTGGAGATCGAGGGCCCCGGCCTCGATCAGGTGGCGGTTCACCGCCGTGTCGAAGTAGCTGTAGTAAACGGCGTTGTTGACATGGCCATAGACATCGTTGTCCATCCAGCGGGTGTCCAGCGTCAGGAAACGCCGGAAGTCGCTCCGGGGGCGGGGCTGGGGGCGCTCGGTCGGCGTCGTGACCGAGGGTGACGACGCCGGCGAAGCGGCGGGTGAAGCGGGATGGTCGGGCGTCATGGCGGCGGTTCGGTTCGGTGGGCGGTTGCGAAGGGCGACAGCTGTTCAGGTGGGCAGGCCCTGGCCAGAACTCCCGGGCCTGCACGCACCGACCCAAGCGCGCAGGGCCAAGACACAGGCAGCCAAGCCCACGCTGTGAACCCGGGCCTTCGCCTGCCGCACCGACGGATCACCGCCGGTTCACCACCCGAGTTTATGCAGCCCGTCCCCGGCGGTCTGTCCGGGACGCGACGGCCAGGCGACCGAGGCCTGCAGCGCGGCCCGGTAGGTGCCCATCTGGGCATCGACCGTGGCCTCGATGGGTTCGCCGTAGCCGCCGCCCATGGACAACGCCACCGGGATGCCGCGCCCGGCGCAGGCCGCGAAGACGCGCCGATCGCGCTCGGCCAGCCCCGCCGCGCTGAGTTTCAAACGACCGAGCCGGTCGGCCGCCAGGGGGTCGGCACCCGCCAGATAGAACACCAGCCCGGGCGGGCCTTCGCGGTGGCGGGCCCACATCGTGGTGAGCGCGCCTTCGAGTGCATCCAGGTAGGGCTCGTCGCGGCAGCCGTCGGGCAATTCAACGTCGAGGTCGCTGGTCTCCTTGCGGAAAGGGAAGTTGTTCGCACCGTGCAGGGAGAGTGTGAAGACCGTCGGGTCGTCGCGGAAGATTGCCGCGGTGCCGTTGCCTTGGTGGACGTCGAGGTCGATCACGGCCACCCGCAGCAGCGCGCGGTGGCGGCGTTGCCATTCGGCCTGCATCAGGCGCGCCGCGACGGCGATGTCGTTGAAGACGCAGAAGCCGCTGCCGCGATCGGCCCGGGCATGGTGGGTGCCGCCGGCCAGGTTGGCGGCCACGCCCTCGGCCAGCGCCGCCCGCGCCGCGCCGATGCTCGCCCCGACCGAGCGCCGTGAGCGCTCGACCATCGCCGCCGACCAGGGAAAGCCGATCTCACGCTGCTGCGCCGCATCGAGGCTGCCCTCGGCCACCGCCTGCACATAAGCCGGCTCATGGGCCAGCGAGAGCTCGCCGTCGCTGGTCGCCGGCGCCACCTGCAGACGCACCTGGGGCAGCTCTGCGGCGAGGCGGTCGCGCAGCAGCCGGTACTTGTCCATCGGAAAGCGGTGACCCGCCGGGAGCGGCAGGACGAAGTGGTCGCTGTAGAAGGCCTGCATCGCGGCAGATTGTCGCGTTCAAGAGCGATTTTAGGGAGGGCCCACTAATGCATGGTGCAGCGCAACAAAATGCTTGCTCTCCGGCGCCGCCTGCGTATACTTCGGTTCATGTTGCAGCGCACCAAAACCTGCACAGAGTTCCTCTTCAAACTGTCCGCACAAGGAGTTTCACCATGATGACCGCTGAACAAATGATGGCCGCCCACAAAGCCAACGTCGAGACCCTCTTCGGCCTGACCTCCAAGGCCTTCGAAGGCGTCGAGCAACTGCTCGCCCTGAACCTGCAGGTCGCCAAGGCCGGCATGAGCGAAGTCGCCGAGCACACCAAGGCCACGATGTCGGTCAAGGACGCGCAGGAACTGCTGTCCCTGCAAGCCGGCCTGCTGCAGCCCGCCGCTGAGAAGGCGGCTGCCTACAGCCGCCACCTGTACGAGATCGCTTCGGGCACCAACGCCGAAGTGGCCAAGATCACCGAGAGCAAGGTGGCCGAAGCCCAGAAGAACTTCACCGCCGTGATCGACTCGGCCATCAAGAACGCGCCGGCCGGCACTGAAAACGCCGCCGCACTGGTCAAGTCGGCCGTGGCTGCTGCCAACAACGCACTTGAGAGCGTGACCAAGGCCGCCAAGCAAGCCCAGGACGTGGCCGAGGCCAACTTCCAGACGCTGAACACGACCGCGGTCAAGGCCACGCAAGCCGCCACCAAGGCCGCTCGCCGCTGATCAACTGCGCGGGCCGGTTTACCGGCCGCCGCAACGCTTGTCTCCTCGGTATCCCGCGAACACCAGGTTCCAGATACCGATTCAAGGCCCGGGCCCTGCCCGGGTCTTTTTTTTGGGTCGCGTTTGCAGGGCGCTTTTGGGGGCGCGTTCTTGGGTCAGCCCCAACGACCGCCTCAGCGGGTCTGGGCCGCGATCCGCTGCCGCAACCCGGCCAGGGCCGCCCAGGCCGCCTCGCGACCGGCCAGGATGGAGAGCCGCCGGGCGCTGAAATCGGTGCCGGCCACCCCGTCGAGCTTGGGCCGGATCACGATGTCGGCATCGCGCAGCAGCTGCTGATTGAGGCTGCGGCCCATGATGGAGAAGGTCTGCAGCAGCATCTTCACCGAGTCGCCGGTCGGTTGGCCCTCGGGCGAGGTCGAGATGTCGACCGCGATCACCAGCTCGGCGCCCATCTCGCGCGCAAACGGTACCGGCACGGGGGCCACCAGTCCGCCGTCCACATACTCGCGGCCGCCGATCCTCACCGGTTGGAAGATCGCCGGCACGGCGCTCGAGGCGCGCACGGCAGTGCCGGTGTCACCGCGGCGGAACAGGATGGGCTGGCCGCTGCCGAGGTCGGTGGCAACGATGCCCAGCGGCAACGCCATGGCCTCGATCGCCCGCCCGCCGGTGTGTTCACGCACGTAGCGGCCCAGCGCCTCGCCACGCAGCACGCCACGACCGGGATAGGCCCAATCGGTGATCTCACCCTCGTCCATGCGCTCGGCCAGCACACCCAGCTCGACCCCGGTCTTGCCGGAAGCCCAGAGGGCAGCCACCAAGCTGCCCGCCGAGGTCCCAACCACCAGGTCGGCCCGGATGCCCTGCTCCTCCAGCACCTGGATCACGCCGATGTGGGCAAAGCCACGAGCGGCCCCCCCGCCCAGGGCCAGGCCGATGCGGGGCAGGCGGGGCGGCGCGGCTGGCGCCAGCCCAGTGGCAAGCGGGGTGGTTGGCGGAACCACCGGTGGGCTGGGCAAGGGCCGGTTCGCACAGCCACCGACCGACAAGGCGCCTGCCGTCAGCGCCCAGCGCAGCCAATGTCGGCGGGGCCAGGACGGCACGGTCAGGTTCATCGATGGATTCTAGGGAGCGGGCCTGGCACCGGCGGTGGCTTGGGCCTCGAGCGGCGGCGCGATCTGCCAGACCGTTGACGACCGGGTTCGCCGCAGGAGGCTGGCGCACTCCTTATGCATTTTTTGACATAAGCAAGCGAACTATCTGTTCTTCTCATGCAATGGCGTGATCGCTACAGTCCCGCCCACGCTCCGTGATTGCGGCAGTGCAGCATTACCATCAAAACCCCATGCAAGACCTCATCGCCATCCTGATCGGCTTCGGTGTCGGCGCCATCGTCGGCATGACCGGGGTCGGCGGCGGCTCGCTGATGACGCCCTTGATGATGGGCGTGTTCGGCCTGCCGCCGGCGGTGGCGATTGGCACCGATCTCTGGTTCGCGGGCCTGACCAAGGTGTCGGGCTCCATCGCTCATTGGCGCCAACAGCACATCGACCATGCCCTCCTGAAGCAGTTGCTGCTGGGGAGCATTCCGGCGGCCCTGGCCACCATCGCGCTGATGCACACCACCGGCATCACCAAGGCCTGGGGCAGCGCGCTGACGCTGGCGCTGGGCATCGCGCTGCTGCTGACCGCCGTGGTGGTGTTTTTCCGGCCGGCCTGGCAGCAGGTTGGGCTGAGGCTGGAGCGCTGGATCCCCGAGGGGCGCAAGGTGCCCTGGACGATCGCCTCGGGCGTGCTGCTGGGCGTGCTGGTGTCGCTGAGCTCGATCGGCGCGGGCGCCATCGGCGCCACCCTGATCCTGCTGCTGCACCCCCGCATCGACGCCCGCCGGCTGGTCGGCACCGACATCGCTCACGCGGTGCCGCTGACCCTGGTGGCCGGCATCGGCCATGCCACGCTGGGCCATGTCAACTGGGCGATGCTCGGCACGCTGCTGATCGGCTCGATCCCCGGCATCTGGCTGGGCGCCCAGCTCACCCGCCGCATGCCCGAGCGTCTGGTGCGCGGCCTGCTCTGCGCCGCGCTGCTGGGCGCCGGACTCAAAGTGATTCACTGACCCGTTCATGTACCAATACACCGACTTCGACCGCCGCTTCGTGCACCAGCGCGCCGCGCAGTACCGCGACCAGCTCGAGCGCAACCTCGCCGGGGCCCTGAGCGACGAGGAGTTCCGCCCGCTTCGGCTGCAGAACGGCTGGTATGTGCAGCGCCACGCGCCGATGCTGCGGGTGGCGGTGCCCTACGGCGAGCTGTCCAGCCGCCAGTTGCGCCAACTCGCCCGCATCGCCCGGGAGTTCGACCGCGCCGACGCCGGCCCCCACCGCGGCCTGGGCGGCTACGGCCACTTCACCACCCGGCAGAACCTGCAGTTCAACTGGATCCCGCTGGTGCGCAGCGCCGACGTGATGGACGCGCTGGCGGCGGTTGACATGCACGGCATCCAGACCAGCGGCAACTGCATCCGCAACATCACCAGCGACGCACTGGCCGGCGTCGCCGCCGACGAGCAAGTCGACCCCCGGCCCTATGGCGAAGTGATGCGCCAATGGAGCACCTTGCACCCTGAGTTCGCTTTCCTGCCGCGCAAGTTCAAGATCGCGGTCTCTGGCGCCGACGAGGACCGTGCCGCGATCGGCTGGCACGATGTGGGCCTGCAGCTGCTGAAAAACCAGGCCGGCGAGGTCGGCTTCAAGGTCCAGGTCGGCGGTGGCATGGGCCGCACGCCGATCATCGGCAGCGTGATCCGCGACTTCCTGCCCTGGAACCAGATCCTTTGCTACCTCGAGGCGATCGTCCGGGTCTACAACCGCTACGGCCGGCGCGACAACCTCTACAAGGCGCGGATCAAGATCCTGGTCAAGGCCGAAGGACAGAAGTACTTCGACGCGGTCGAAGCCGAGTTCAACCGCATCCTGCAAGAAGATGTCGGCGCCGGCACCCAGCTGATCCCGCAGTCCGAGTTCGACCGCATCGCGGCGAGCTTTGTTCGACCGGCAGGCGTGCAAGCCCGGGCCGAGCCAGCGACGCCTGC
>CAISYQ010000267.1 GCA_903889735.1 uncultured Methylibium sp. | reverse complement strand
GTGGCCATCGTCATGGCCGTCACCGACAAGGCCGCGGGCAAGAGGGGCATCAGCGCCTTCATCGTGCCGACCGACACGCCCGGCTACACCGTCGCCCGGATCGAGGACAAGCTCGGCCAGCATGCCAGCGACACGGCGCAGATCCTCTTCGAGGACTGCCGCGTCCCCGCGGGCAACCGGCTCGGCGCGGAAGGCCAGGGCCTGAAGATCGCGCTTTCGGGCTTGGAGGGCGGGCGCATCGGCATCGCGGCGCAATCGGTCGGCATGGCCCGGGCCGCCTTCGAGGCCGCGCTGGCCTACAGCAAGGAGCGGATCGCCTTCGGCCAGCCGATCTTCCAGCACCAGGCCGTGCAGTTCCGGCTGGCGGATATGGCCACCCAGATCGAGGCCGCCCGCGCGCTGACCCTTCATGCGGCCGTTTTGAAGGACGCCGGCCGGCCCTGCCTCAAGGAAGCCGCGATGGCCAAGCTCTTCGCCTCCGAGATGGCCGAGCGCGTGTGCAGCGACGCCATCCAGGTGCATGGCGGTTACGGCTATGTGAGCGACTTTCCCGTTGAGCGCATCTACCGCGATGTGCGCGTCTGCCAGATCTACGAGGGCACCTCGGATGTGCAGAAGATCCTCATCGGACGGGCGCTCGCATGAGCGACCGGCGGGTTCCTGAGGCGGGACGGGCGCTCGCATGAGCGACCGGCTGCCTCGGTCGGGTTGATGCGCGCGCCCATCGATCGCCGCCTGCGCGCTTGGCTGGATTCGGGGGGCTCGCTCAGCCGGCGCATCGCGGCCGCCTTTGGGGGCTTTGCCGTGCGGCGGGTGCGGCAGCTGACGGGCCCGGCCACGGCCGAGGAGTGGCGGGCGCTGGGGGTGCGGGGGGCGCGGCGCGTGCATGTGCGCGAGGTGGTGCTCTGGGGTGATGGCCAGCCGCTGGTGCTGGCGCGCTCGGTCCTGCCGGCGGCCCAGGCCGGGCTGGCCTGGCGCGCCGTGCGTGGCCTGGGCTCGCGGCCGCTGGCCGATCTGTTGTTCGGGGGCCGCGCACTGCAACGCCGCGCCCTCGGGCACCTGCGCTGCCAGCCCTCGCGGGCGCCAGCCCGCAGGCCGCGCTTCCGTGCCGCGCTGGGGGCGGCGGTCTGGCCGTCTGGCGTCACCTGGGGCCGGCGCGCGCGTTTCACCCACCGGGGCGTGCCCCTCGTGCTCACCGAGTGGTTCTCTGCGGACCTGTCGCGCCACCCGCCAGGCAAGGTGAAACCGACGGGCGATCCGCGCAGCACGGCTTGAAGCCGCCGTGCTTGCGGGGATTACGTATCGGGTTTACGACAGTCTGCGTTCGAGGAGGGCTTGCCTAACATCGTCGGCTGAACATGCTGGCAGGTGCCGCATGGAACGGTCGTTTCGACCCATCCAGGAGACCCTCATGACCCAGAAGCCTGCTGCGCCGCGTCGCCGCTTCCTCAAGACCGCCTCCGCCGGTGCGGTCGGCGCCACCGCCCTGGCCGCGCCGATGGTGTCGCGCGCCCAGACCGTGTCTCTGCGTTTCCAGAGCACCTGGCCGTCCAAGGACATCTTCCACGAGTACGCGAGCGACTTCGCCAAGAAGATCAACGATATGGCGGGAGGCCGCCTGAAGATCGACGTGCTGCCCGCCGGCTCGGTGGTTCCGGCCTTCCAGCTCCTCGAGGCGGTCAACAAGGGCACGCTCGACGGCGGCCATGGCGTCGTCGCTTACCACTACGGCAAGAACTCGGCCCTGGCCCTGTGGGGATCGGGCCCGGGCTATGGCATGGACCCCAACATGCTGCTGGCCTGGCATTACTACGGCGAGGGCGAGGCCCTGCTGGAGGAGATCTACAAGAGCCTCAACATCGAGGTCCGCTCCTTCCTGTACGGCCCGATGCCGACCCAGCCCTTTGGCTGGTTCAAGAAGCCGATCGCCAAGGTCGAGGACCTGAAGGGCCAGAAATTCCGCACCGTCGGCCTGGCGGTGGACATCTACACCGAGATGGGTGCGGCGGTGAACCCGCTGCCCGGCGGCGAGATCGTCCCGGCCCTGGACCGTGGCCTGATCGACGGCGCCGAGTTCAACAACGCCAGTTCCGACCGCCTGCTCGGATTCCCCGACGTGGTCAAGAACTGCATGCTGCAGAGCTTCCACCAGAGCACCGAGCAGTTCGAGATCCTGTTCAACAAGGGCAAGTACAACGCGCTCGCACCTGAGTTGAAGAAGATCATCGATGTGGCCGTCGAGGCGTCCAGCGCCGACATGAGCTGGAAGGCGATCGACCGCAATTCCAAGGACTACATCGAGCTGAAGAAGGCTGGCGTCAGCTTCTACAAGACGCCCGACGCCATACTGAGGGCGCAGCTTGAGGCCTGGGACAAGGTGCTGGCCAAGAAGTCTGCTGAAAACCCGCTCTTCAAGAAGGTGGTCGATTCG